>DASTZZ010000036.1 GCA_035764005.1 Terriglobales bacterium | reverse complement strand
GGAGAAGAAGCCGACTTCGGAAGTGCGGAAAGCGGCGCGGGAAGAAGGCATGCGCTTCCTGCGCGAGTCGGCATTGGCAAAAGTTCGCTCGGGAACCACCACGCTGAAAGAGATCAACAAAGTCACATTCATCGAGACGTCGAGATAATCATGGCACGCAATGGCATTCCCAAACCAAGACTCGCGTGCGAGATTACCGCACAAGGCGTAATTGCCGCGCGCGCGAAATCCGACGGCAGCCGCCTCGACGTACACACCTGGCGGAAGCTGGAGCGAGACCTCGTGCGGCCTTCCCTCACTCCGGGAAACATCGCCGATCCAGGTACTCTCACTCAAACTATCGAGAGCGCTTTGACGGCGGTTGGAGGCCGTAAGCGGGACGTAGTCGCAGTTTTGCCCGACGCTGCGATTCGCGTGCTGCTGCTCGATTTCGACACCCTTCCCGAAAAGATGGCGGAAGCCGAACCCATCATCCGCTTCCGTCTACGCAAATCGGTGCCATTCGATGCCGACCATGCGGCTCTGTCGTTTCAGAGTTATCGCAAAGACGCAGCAGTCAAAGTGCTGGCCGCAGTTTGTCCGCGCGAAGTGCTGAATGAATACGAGTCTGTCATTCGCGGTGCCGGCTATGAACCCGGCGTAGTCGTGCCTTCCACACTCGCGGCGCTCAGCGCGATTGAGGCGGAGCGTCCAACCTTACTGGTGAAGGTCGATGCAAACTACATCTCCATGGCGATTGCCCAGGGGAACGAAATCATCTTCTATCGCACGCTCGATGTTCCGGCAAGCCGAAGCGGCACTGACATTGCCAACGAGGTATACCCGTCGATCGTCTTCTTTGAGGACAATTATTCCGCCAAGATCGACCACATATTTCTGATTTCATCGTCCCCTGATGAAGAACTTGCACAGGCTCTGCAGGAGCAGACTGGGATCCGGCCGGAAAGCCTTGATTCCGGGATCGACACAGGCGAGAGCCTTTCCGGAGACGGAATTCCCAAATCGGCACTGGCCGGAATCGCTGGAGTGCTTACCCGCTCATGAAGATCGCCGTTAATCTGGCCTCCCGTCCTTACGAGGACGAGGGACAGTTCTATCGCCACTGGGGAACGGCGCTCGCTCTGGCAGCGCTGTTTACCGCTTTCATGGTGTTTATCTCCGTCCGTCACTACCATGATTCGCAGCGCGAATGGGAGAGCGCGCGTCAAGCGCAGTCAAAGCTGGCAGAGCTCAAGAAAGAGTCGGCGCTGGCGCAGCAGGTGCTTGCACGTCCGGAGAACCGGGGCACTCGTGACGAATCGCAATTCCTGAATGGCGCCATTTTGCGAAAATCGTTTTCCTGGACGAAGTTGATGGAGGACATGGAAAAGGTCATGCCCGCTGGTCTGCGCGTGACCTCCATTGCTCCCGTCGTGGATCAGCGAACCCGGTTCACTTTAAAGGTCCAGGTAGAAGGGGAAACCCGCGATACTGCCATTGAGCTGCTGAGAAACATGGAGAGGTCACCGCACTTCCGCTCTCCCCAGCTAAGTTCGGAGACACACGGCAAACCGGGAGAAGGCACCGCCGCGGTGAGATCAGACATCATCACCTCATATCTGCCACACCAGGCTATCGAGGGAGGAGAGTAATGGCAGATCTCTCACGGTCGAGAAAACGGATCATCACTGCCCTCGCAGTACTCGCCTGTATTGATGCCGCTGCAGTGGTCTATCTACTGCTGCCGCTGCGTGGAGCGGCAGCTCAACCTGCTCAGGTAGAGCGGCAGGCCGAAGAAGAATATCGTCAACTTAGCCGCACGACTGTCCCGTTGCGAGGGATCGATCAGAAGTTGGAGCAGGCGCAGAAAGACGACGCCCGTTTTCTTCAGAACCGATTGCCCAGCCGTTACTCTGACGTGGTTGCCGAATTGGGAAAGCTCGCCAACGCGAACCACATACGCATCACGTCGGTCAGCTATAAGACCGATCCCGGGCAGCTCAACAACGTTGAAGATTTAGAGATCCACGCCGGGCTCGCCGGACCGTATGTAAACATCGTGAAATTCATGAATGCTGTCGAACGCGACAAGATGTTCTTCATTATTGACAGCGTCGGGTTGACGGGAGAAAAGTCCGGTAGAGGATCGAGCAACGGTGAAGTGCGGCTCGACATGAAGCTCGACACGTACCTGCGCACTTAATCCAAATGAAAGTTGGAGCGGAAAACAAGAAAGAGCTCTACGCCATGCTGGCGCTCATGGCGATCGCCGTAGTGTTTCTTGTGCGCATGTTCCTTGCTTATGGCTCTCCCACTCCGAGCGTCGCTGCCTCTGTTCCCAATGCGGTACCGGCGCAGCCGGAAGCAGCGAATCTGCGTGGGGGGGCCAGAGCCAAATCTTCAGCGCCGCTGGACCCTACGTTGCGTACGGACCTGCTGAAGAACAGCGAAGGTGCGGAATATAAAGGGAGTGGTCGCAATATCTTTGAGGCTCAAGCAACGCCTCCTCCGATGCCACACCCGGTTCAGCAGGTCGTGCAAAATCAGCCTCCGCCGGGCCCACCGCCTCCGCCTCCTCCACCGCCGATCCCGCTTAAGTTTTTTGGCTTTGCCAATAAACCAGGTGAACCGAAGAGCATCTTTCTGGCGAATGGCGACGCGGTCTTCATCGGACGCGAGGGCGACATCGTGAATCGCAGGTACAAGATTCTCCGCATTCAGAGCAATCAGGTGGAGATCGAAGATGTACTCAACAACAACCGTCAGACCATCCCGTTGACGCAGGGCTGAGCGATGCGGAGGAGTTATCCAATGCGACGAACGAACCGGCAAAAGGGCTACGTGTTGTTGGCCATTCTGTTCGCGCTAACCTTGCTGGTCATCGCTCTCGCTGCAGCGGCCCCGCGAGCAGCCAAAGCCATTCAGCGACAAAAGGAAGGCGAGCTGATTCGCCGGGGCGAGCAGTATGCACTCGCCATTCGCCGCTTCTACAAGAAGTTCGGACGTTACCCGTCGGATCTCGACCAGCTCGAAAACACGAACAACATTCGCTTCCTGCGCCGCAAGTACCTCGATCCCATTACGGGAAAGGATGACTGGCAGCCCATTCAGTTTGGCCAGGCGAGGCCTCCGACAGGCTTCTTTGGGGAGAAGATCACAACTACCGGCGGCATGAGTCCGTCCGGACCTGGTCTGGCTCCGTCGACGATCGGCACTGGAATGGGCGCCACCAGCGATAACTCGAGTTCAATGTCGTCGAGCACCTCGGCAACCGGCCAGACCACTTCAGGGCAAAGCACGTCTGCAGGCACATCGACTTCGCCTGGAGGTTCTTCCAACAGCCCGAGTGGTACAGCAGGAAATCCGCTTTCAAGCGATCAATTGACGGGCAAGACCTTCGGCGGAGGAGCGATTGTCGGCGTATCGATCCCTTCGCAAAAGGAATCGATGAAGGAGTTCCAGCAGAAAAATCATTACAACGAATGGCAGTTCGTGTACGACCCCACCATGGATCCGACGTTGCGTGGAGGCATAGGAGCGGGGGCGGCGACGGGAGTGCCTGGAGCAATCGGGGCTCCGCTACCCGGAACGAATTCTCCTGGATTCGGCCAGCCCGGCAGCAACCCAATGTCTCCAACGACGAACCCCGGTTCGACGACGAATCCCGGAACGGGATCTAGCAATCCGAGTTTCCCCCGCTAGAACTCGCAATGCAAAACAAAAGCCTCGCTCGCGCGAGGCTTTTGACGTTTCAGAGGAGAGTGATTACACGTTGAACGATGACCCGCAGCCGCAGGTGCTCTTCACGTTCGGATTGTCGAACTTGAAGCCGGCCGCTTCCAGAGTCTCAAGATAATCGACCGTGCAGCCGTTCAGGTACATGAGTGAGGTGGCGTCCACGAAAACCTTCAGATCGTCGAAAGTGAGCACCTTGTCCATCATGCCCGGAGAGTTCTCGAAATTCATAGAATAGCTAAAGCCTGAGCAGCCTCCGCCGACCACGCCGATACGCAGTCCGGCGGGCATCGGATCCTGCTGCGCCATAATCTCCTTCACCTTGGCCACAGCGTTGGGCGTAAGAATAACGGGTGCGGTCTTCGGTGTGCTTTCGACGTTCGGGGTAGTGGTCGTTGCCATTCGTTTCTCCTCTGTGAAGCTTCAGTATAACAATGCCGTAAGCAGAATTTGAAGCCTGGACATTAGATGAATACCTCTGACAAACGATTCAAAACAGCAGGTTTAGGCAAACACCACCCGCGCTCAGGATTCATTCACCGCCATTCTCTCAGCTTGGCGACGATTGTCATTCTCGTTCTCTGGACGATTCTCTACATCCACTCCGATCCAGGCACGCACTGGGGATCATTCTTCGGCAACGCCATCGCCGATTGGTCGGGCGTATTAGTGACCGTGCTGGCGACAAAATATATGTACGAGAAAGGCTCAGCAGAGAGCCGCCGTCCGAAGCACGAACCCGCGAACCGAATCCTGTGCTTCCTCGATGACCATTCCCTCACAATTTTTCTGCTCATCACAGGCATCGCCTGGATCATGTTGTTCCGCTCCATGGACGTCAATTCCAGGTGGGGACAAGTCGTGGGCAATATCGTTTCCGAGTGGACCCAGATCGTGGGACTGGTGCTGATGACAAAGCGGTTGTTGGAGCGGGGTTCGAAGGAGAGTCGAAGATAGGCTTTTCACCACCGAGACACGGAGGCACGGAGGTGCTTTGTATTGTCATTCCGAAACGCGTTTTTTGCGGTGAGGAATCCCTATAGCCTACCCACACCGTGTGAGAGCGTTTTTTTCGTGGTTCAGCAGCTTACTTGTGGGAGTAGGGATTCCTCCACCGCCACAAATCGGCGGTTCGGAATGACAGACAACATTCCTCCGTGCCTCTGTGTCTCTGTGGTGAATTACTCTGGTGCCCCGCCGTAAACGATCTTGCCGCCGACCATCGTCATTTCCACTTTGGCATCGCGGATTGCCCGGGGGTCGATCTTCAGCAGGTTGTCACTGACGAGAACGAGGTCGGCGAGTTTGCCGGGCGTGATGGAGCCTTTGTCTTTGTCTTGAAATTCCGCATAAGCAGAACCGAGCGTGTACGCCTCGATGGCTTCTTCGATCGAGATCTTCTGCTCAGGAATCCAGCCGTTGGGATGCTTGCCGTCGAGCGTCGCTCGTGTGACTGCGGCGTACAAGCCCAGCATCGGGTTGAGCGGAGCAACCGTCCAGTCGGTGCCAAAAGCAAGGTGAACGCCAGCATCGAGCAAGGTGCGAAATGCGTAAGTGGTTTTTGCCCGAATTGGTCCAATGCGCCGCTCTGCCCACTGGCCATCGTCGATGGCATGGTAGGGCTGCATCGAGGCAATCACGTGCAGGTTGGCGAAGCGCTGGAAGTCTTTCGGCGCGATATGCTGGGCGTGTTCGATGCGCCAGCGGCGATCGCGATCGCCGTTCGCCTTTTCAATGTCCTGATAGATGTCCAGCACGATCGAGATGGCCTGATCGCCAATGGCGTGAACGCAGATCTGGAGTCCAGCTTTGTCAGCTCCGGTCAGTCGCTCGCGCATTGCGCTCACCGGGTGCATTTCGTCCGACAGTAGGCCGCGTGTATTCGGCGCATCCACGTATGGCTCGAAGAAGTAGGCCGTAGTCGATCCGAGGGAGCCATCCGCGAAACCTTTTACCGCTCCGATGCGAAGGAAGTCCGATCCAAACGCATGACGAATTCCGATTTTCGCCTGATCCTGCCAATGCGTTTCAAGCGGAGCGGCGTAGATGCGCGAGGTAAGCTCTCCACGTTCCGCGAGTACGGAGTAGGCCGCGATGTCGGCGTAATCGACCGCCATATCCTGCACGCTGGTCACGCCAAACGACGCCGCGTAATCGAGCGCGCGCTTCGCTGCCTTGATGCGCGCCGCCTGTCCCGGTTCGGGAACGACTCTATAGATCAGGCTCTGCGCCGCATCTTTAAAGATGCCCGTCGGATTTCCTTGGGCATCGCGCACGATCTCGCCGCCCGCAGGAGCCTTCGTTGCCGCTGTCACTCCCGCCGCTTTCATGGCTAAGGCGTTGGCCAGCGATTCGTGCCCGTCGTGGCGTTGGACGAATACGGGATTGTCTGGTGTGACTGCATCAATCCACTCATGCGTGGGCAACTGCGGAGGAGTCCAATTCTGCTCGTCCCAATCACCGCCCAGCATCCACTCGCCCTTCTTCAGCTTTTTGGCTTGTGCGCCGATTCGACGAACGAACTCCTCTCGAGTTCGAGAGTCCGTGAGTTGCACCTGATCGAGCTGAAAGCCGCCGGAGACGAAATGCAGATGAGCATCGTTGAAGCCCGGCAGAAGCAACTTCCCTGCCGCGTCGATGATGCGAGTCTGCGGCCCACGCCATGCGTCCATATCCGCGGATGTGCCCACAGCGACGATGCGCTGGTTCAGAATCGCAACCGCCTCGGCGCGCGGATGATTGCGGTCAACCGTCCACACATTGGCGTTAGTGATGATGGTTTCGGCGGCAGGATGCTCCTGCGCCGAAGCGGGCCTGGTCATAAGAATCGCGAGAAAAAGTGTACCCAAGTAGAGCCATGCAAACGCGCGGCGCAAGCCGCCGTTTGCCGACGCTGACGCGAATGAAGCCATCGCTATCGCTCTCCCCAATGCAGTTTCGTGCGCAGGACTTCGAAGAACTTCTGCCCGTCTTTTTCGCGCAGCAACTTTACACGACATCGTCCCAACTCGCATTCAATGCGATCGCCGCTCTCGATCGGAATACTCACTTGCCCATCCGCGGTCAGGAAGCCTTCTTCCTTCCCCACCTCAACGTTCACGACAATTTTCGAAGTCTCCTCCACAACCAGAGGACGATGTGTAAGAGCATGTGGAGAGACGGGTGTCACCACCAACGCCTTTACGCTAGGCGCCAAAATGGGACCACCGGCAGCCAGCGAATACGCCGTTGAGCCCGTCGGCGTAGCAATGATTAAAGCATCCGCTTTGTAATCGGTAACGCGCTGCCCGTTAATGCTCAACTCGAAATCGGCAAGACGCGCTGCCGTAGCCTTGATGACGACATCATTGAGCGCTTCCTGCTCCTGCACGACGGCGCCGTCGCGAATCAGTCGACAATGGAGCATCGAGCGTTCGTCAAAAACGCAGCACTGTTTCGTGATGCTCTCCAGATGCACGTAAAGCTCGGAGAGCGACACTTCGGTAAGAAATCCCAGTGAGCCGAGATTTACAGCTAAGAGCGGCACTTGGGAATCAGCCAAGACCCTAGCTGCGGCAAGCAACGTACCGTCACCGCCGAGCACGATAGCAAACTCCGGCTTGAGGCTATGCAGTTCCTCGCGGGAAACTCGGCGTCCTGCGCTGCAGTATTCCGCAGAGACCGGATCGAGTGCAGCTTCGAAGCCGTGCTTTCCTAGCCATTGGATTACTCCAGAGATCACTTCCTTTAGCTCTGGCTTGTTCGGCTTCGAAATGATCGCGGCGACGGGCATTAAGCGGTGAATCGTGAGTGTAACAGGGAGGATTCAGCAGCGCCTATCATCTGCAACTTGCTTAGAATACAAACGAGTCAATCGGCTAGTTCACGCCGTTTTTGTGAACCAGTCTATACACAGCATCTTGCCTGAGTTTACGACGTCCAGAGCTTTTGCAGTCGCGTTATTTCAAATTGCAAGCTGTGAGTGCTAAATGGGGTGAGGGGCGGCTGCCTGATAGGCCATTTTCATTTGCGCTCTAACTCCGGCCGCAGGCCTACGACAAGGATCGCGCGATGGTGTTGATATATTATCCGCGCGGAAGAGCATCTATTTGTGAGCAGGTTTCCACGCATCACGGTTCTGGCAGTCTGGCTTGCTTTCGACTGTGGCGGCTTGATCACTGTCAGCTCACAGTCGCCTCCTCAGGGCGATTCATGTGTAGTGGATCTTGTGGTTCTCGACAAACGTGGGAACCGGCTAACTGACGTCGACAAGAGAGATCTCCGAATAGAAGAGGACGGAGTTGCTCAGACAATCGCATCAGTGCAAAAGGGCACGCCGCGTGCAAATGAGTCATCAACCTCAATCCGACCACCTGCCGATGCTGAGGGCTCGGAGTCTGATATTTATACAAACATTGCTCTGAGTTCCACGAACGAACACGAACAAACGATTCTCCTTGTAGATCTACTAAACACTCCCAGAACCGAACGTAACTTCGTGCTTGACAGACTCGCAACTCTCTTGCAGGCACCTAATATCGCGGCACAGCATTTGACGATCTACGGTCTAGCCGAGGATCTCAACCTCTTACAGGATCATTTATCTTCGCCGCAGACACTATTGGCTGCGATGAGCCTGATTAAGAAGCATGCAAGCGAGTCATCCGTTTCTCTCGCTGACGAAACTGGGACGACTGTACCCGCGCCTACACCGCTGAGAGAGGGCCTCGTCGAGTTCCTGGCATCTGTGAAGGAGTTCGCAGGCTTCAGTCAAGAACCCCCGCTCCAAGATAGAAGGTGGATCACGCTGACTGCGCTCAAGACAATTGCTCGAGCAGCTGAAGGAATAGGTGGAAGGAAGAGCCTCATCTGGTTTTCGAGCGACTTCCCGTGCACGACAGCGACCGTTCTCGGCTCTGGGATCTACTCATGCGCAGGAGACCAACCTGATTTCCGAGCTGTTTTCCAGAGCCTTCAAGAAGCTCGCCTTTCCATCTATCCCGTAAATCCCAGCAATATGAAAGATCGAAATGAGAATAAGCGCTCGGTTCTCGCCTTGGAGAGATCTCCGAGCGGCACTCCCGGCATTATGGCCAATCTACCCTCTACTTTCGCGGGAGATCTCGCCTCAAGAGACATGGCTATGCAGCAACTAGCTGACACTACTGGTGGGCGAAACCTAAAAGGCAGCAGTCTTGTAGACGCGGTTCAGATCGCTGGCGACGACAATAATCAGTTCTTGGAAATCCGAATTGTATCGACAAGGTCCGACAAAGGGCTCCACACAATCTCAGCGAATAGTACTCGCCGCGGTTCGACTACTCTGTACAGGCACATCTATTTTGGCGAGGAAGGACGACAGGCAACAGAATCTCCCGAAGCCATTCACGAGGAGATCCTCGGTGCCCTGGGTGATCGGTTCCAAGCGACAGGAGTGGTTCTAGCTGCACGACAGCAAGCGCAGAAATCTGGAGTCGAACTGTTTATTGATCCCCGATCCCTAAGTCTGGAAAGACGACAGGACGGTAACTTCGAAGTTGAATTCGATGTCGCTACAGCAACTCTGTCTCCGTCCTATCGCATTCTTACGGGCAATACGAATCGGATCTCAAAAGTCCTCACCTCAGAGGAGCTTCAGAACGCGCGGCGAGCCGGCTTAATGCTGCGGCTCGGCTACGCTCCGCATCAACATGCGCAACGAGTTCGTGCGCTGGTTCGCGATGCTCACAGTGGGCGGCTAGGAAGTATTGATATTCCTCTGCAATGCTGTAACGTGCTCCGTTAATCGCCTCCTGGGTTCGTGTCTGGATGGATACCAACGAAACGACCGTATCTCCGACATTGTCGAGATAACGAGAACGGATCCGATCCACCCTCAAAAGTTTGCGCATTTGAAACTACGAAATCAGGTTGAATGGACGCCACAAGCAGCCGAGGGTCGTGGGGAAAGTGGTGCTTGAGTTTTCGGATTTCGCGCATTTCCCACGATTGCCCCTCGGATAATTTCATCTGAATAGCGACCATAACAGGAACTCGCGGTTTCCTTCCGCTCCCAAAATAGGAGAGTCGATGACGTCGAGTGCCGATCCGCCTTGCTCCTCGACGGCCCGGCGTACGCGCTCCACTGCCCCAAGCTGCGAGACTTCATCGCGCACGATTCCGCCTTTGCCGATGGCCTCGCGGCCTGCCTCGAACTGTGGTTTGACCAGGATTACGCCGTCGAATTCGGCCCGAGGAATCAGCCTGTTACGGATTGCCGCAAGAAGCGCAGGCAACACCAGAGTGGCGGATATAAAAGAAACGTCCATGGCAAAAAAATCGACGGCGAACTGCAACTGATTGTCGTGCAAGTAACGCGCGTTTGTTCTTTCCAGCAGCGACACTCGCGGATCCTGCCGCAATCGATTGTCGATTTGTCCGTAACCGGTGTCGATCGCGATGACGCGTGCAGCGCCGTGCTGCAGCATGCAGTCAGTGAAGCCGCCGGTGGAGGCGCCCACATCCATGCAGCTTCTTCCGTGCAGATCGATCTTCCAGTGCTGCAGCGCGCGTTCCAATTTGGGACCGCCGCGGCTTACGTAGCGCAAGTCGTTGCCTAGCAACTTGATCTCAGCGTCAGGCGTGATCTGCGTTCCCGGTTTTTCAACTTTCTGTTCATTCACCAGCACCCTGCCGGCGAGGATCAGTGCCTGTGCTCGCTCGCGCGACGGCACCATGCCACGATCGAGCAACAATTTGTCGAGACGAAGTTTCATGTCAGCAAGTGCATGCTTCAGCAGCAAATTAATTTCACACTGCGGATGAGCACATTCCAGTGTGCAAGCTGGTGTTTGTTCAGCAATCATCGCATCATCCGCACGTGAGAAGCTGCTTATCCACAAACTTTTCCTCAAAGCTGAGGAAATTATTATTAGAGTTTTGGCCCAAGCATTACGCATCAGCCTGTGCTTTCAGCAATGTCACAGTTGGGTATGCGAAATCATTTTGATCTCCGAAATCAGTCGGTACCGTTCGCGGTAGCGAATGGGTGCCATCTATGTAGGATCAGATGAAACCCATCCGCTACCGCGGACGGTACTGACTCGTCCGCAAAAGCAGCTGCGAAACGCTCTAGAATCCTTGAGTCCCTTCATGGCCACTCACGCTAACGAACCCACC
>DASTZZ010000035.1 GCA_035764005.1 Terriglobales bacterium | reverse complement strand
TTGGTCGGCGTTTCTTTCCAGTTCTTCGGAGCGGCGATGTAGTAACCGAGCGAGCTGTTCTGGTTTACCAGCGAGAATGCGCTGAGCTGCGGCTGCTCTCCGTTGACCTTCCAGAGGAGACGGGATAGCGCGCGCGACTGGTAGATCCAGAGTCCCTGGTCAGAGTGTCCAGTCACCCAGCCTCCCGGATCGGTAGTCAGGACGGTACGGCTATGCGATATATATTCCGAATCGGAACGAGGCTGAAGCTCAATCAGACTGCAATCCGGGTGTGCCATCCTACTCTGTTCGATGCACGCAGAGTGGCAAAAAGAAGCGTCACCACGTCGGATGTAAAGCTGCGAAGCTCCATGACTTCGCAGCTTCATGGCTGCGGTTAGAAGATGTGCGCAAGCACCATGCCGACGCCTGCGCCTACGCCTGCACCCGCTAATGCTCCCACGGGTCCAGCAACGGATGCGCCGACCAGCATGCCGGTCAGCGCGGTGCCGCCGATGATGATCCCGCGCTTCTTGTTGCTGTGGTGATGGCGCTCTTGCTGCACATCTCGTCTGGTCCTGGTGGTGGTTGTGTCTTGCGTCGTGTCGGTGCTGCGATCGGCAGCAGTGCTCGTCGCGTTATAAGTGGATTCAGTGGTGACTGCGTTCATGTCGCTTCGTGGAGAGGATTTGGCAGCGAGCGGTAACGTCGTTACTCCCATTGCCAACAGTAAGCACAAGGTCGCACTCACGCCGGATTTGTGGCGCTCGTTCATAGGTTTTCCCTGCCTGTTTGTTGATGTTGCAAAGATAGATGCCGCTTATTGAGCACGTGTTGACGCACGTTGCTCTGCAGCACTGTTTTTGCACGTTCCCTTGGTTTGACCGCATTGTTTCGCGGGTCTTAAACTTGAGGCTCGGGCCGACCTCGCTGAACTTCACCGAGTGCAGACTGGCCACTTTTGCGAGCAGGAACAATCACTTTGCCGGAATCAGAAACCGAAACGAGCGAACAGAACGCGTCAGAAACGCACGATCACCCGCATACTCACGAGCATCGCCCGCTGGGAGAGTGCGAGCGCGAAATTTCCGTCGATATTCCTGCAGAGGTCGTTTCCGGCGAGCTGGATTCGTTCGTCACCCGCTATCAGAAGATGGCGCGAGTTCCCGGATTCCGTCGTGGGAAGACTCCGGCAGGTCTGGTGCGGCGCCGTTTCGCCGACGAACTGAAGCAGGAAGTCGTTGAGTCGCTCGTTCCCAAGTTCTTCCGCGAGGAAGTGCAGAAGCAGGGATTCTCGCCTATTTCCCAGCCCCGTATTACAGATTTCCATTTTGAAGATGGAGAGCCGCTCCGGTTCAAAGCTGTTTTCGAGGTCATGCCCAAAATCGAACTCTCACCTTATGACGACCTTAAAGCTGAGAAGGGCGACACCAGGGTTAGCGAGGACGAGGTCGAGCAAGAGCTGCAGTCCTTGCGAGAGAACCAGGCCAGCTACAGCTCTGTCGACGAAGATCGCGGGCTGCAGGACGGCGATTTCGCGCAAGCCAGCTTCACCGGCACTCCGGTTGAGAAGCAGTCTTCAGGGCTGGTCGATCCGGCAGGAAATCCGATCAGCTCGACAGAAGAAACCAGGCCGACTGGTGCTCAGCCGGTCCACCTGGACGATGTACTCATCGACATTGGCGGCGCGAATACCGTGAAGGAATTCAGCGAGAACCTGCGCGGCGCCAAAGCGGGCGAAGAACGGACCTTCGCAATTGCATATCCAGAGGATGCGCAGGACAAGCGTCTTGCCGGAAAGACTCTGGAGTACAAGGTGCAGATTAAAGGGATCAAGCGGAAACAGGTTCCCGAACTGAACGATGAGTTCGCGAAAGAGCTTGGAGAATTCAAGAGCGTCGACGAGCTGCGCACGCGCATTCGCGAGCAGCTCGAAGCACAGAAGAAACACGCGATCGAGCACGCTGCCAAGGACAGGCTGGTGGAAGAACTGGTCCGCCGCAATCAGTTCCCGATCCCGGAATCGCTGGTTGAGCAACAGGTCACATCTCGATTAGAGCGCGGCTTTCGTGCGCTCGCGGCCCAGGGCATGCGAGCTGAGGATCTGCGCAAGATGGACGTCGGCCGTTTGCGCAATGCGCAGCGTGATGCAGCGACCCGCGAAGTAAAGGCATCCCTGATTCTGGAGAAGATTGCGGAAAAGGAGAACATCCAGGCCAGCGACGCCGAACTCGATACCGAAGTGGAACGCTTTGCGGCTCAATCTCGCCAGCCCATCGAAGCCGTACGCAAGAAGCTGACGGATGATGGCGCGTTGGAGCGTATCCGCGAGCGCATTCGCAACGAGAAGACGCTAGACTTTCTATATCAACGATCTGCTTAAGGGAGCTTTGTCATTCCGAGCGTAGCGAGGAATCCCTACTGTAACGAAACGCTTGGGGTTGAGTAGGGTTCCCTCACTTCGTTCGGGATGACAATGCGCTCTGAGCGTGACAGAGAATACGACGTACCGATTGCCTGTAAGGGATAGAAGAAAGGATTACCTGCAATGGCCCTGGTTCCAATGGTAGTAGAGCAGACCAGCCGCGGAGAGCGTGCGTACGACATCTACTCGCGTCTGCTGCGTGACAACATCGTTTTCATCGGCACGCCTATCGACGACACCATCGCCAATCTGGTGATCGCGCAGATGCTGTTCCTGGCTGCTGAAGATCCGGAGAAAGACATTCAGCTCTACATCAATTCTCCCGGCGGCTCGATCACTGCCGGCATGGCGATCTATGACACCATGCAGTTCGTCAAGAACGACATCATGACCATCTGCATCGGCCAGGCAGCCAGCATGGCGGCTGTTCTATTGGCGGCGGGAACTGCCAAAAAACGTTTTGCTCTGCCAAACTCGCGCATTCTGATTCACCAGCCGCACATCATGGGCGGCGGCATCTCCGGCCAGGCGACCGACATCGACATTCACGCGCGCGAAATTCTGCGCATGCGCGAGATCATGAACAACATCATGGCCAAGCACACGGGACAAAAGCTGGAGAAAGTCGAAAAAGACGTGGAGCGCGACTTCATCATGAACGCGCAGCAGAGCAAGGATTACGGAATCGTCGACGACATCATCTACAAGCACAAGTGATGCAGCACAACGAGCTGCCATCCGAAAGTTTCGGACGGGTATTGCACAAAGGTCATAAGTGAGGAATCGATGGTGTGACCCCCTGCTGCCGAAATTTGAATATAGAATGACCAAAGCCCGATCAGTTATTTGAGAAATCCCCCAGTTTTCTCGCGTTCGGCAATGACCAGCAACCAACGCCACTCGGCGCGGAGCTGCTGCAAATCGGAGACGAGGGTACATGGTTACCCTAATCCCGAAGTAACTCGGTTCTTTGCTTTATTGATCGGTCGTGGTGCTTAGGGTAAACAGGAGTACATTGTGAAAACCCGTTCCGGTTCTGACGACAACCTGCGCTGTTCCTTCTGCCACAAGTCTCAAGACGCTGTAGCGAAACTGATTTCTTCGCCCAGCGATTACCCGCGCGCTTACATCTGCGATGAATGCGTTGCGGTGTGCAACTCGATTCTTGAAGATGACCGGACAGAGACGCACTCCACCGCTGCACCTAACCATCTGCCCAAGCCGGCCGAGGTGAAGCAGTTCCTCGACGAGTACGTAATCGGGCAGGAGCAGACCAAGAAGAAGCTCGCAGTAGCTGTCTACAACCACTACAAGCGCATCCACATGAACCGGAATCGCAACGGCGAGGTGGAGCTCTCGAAATCGAACATCATGCTGATCGGTCCGACTGGCAGCGGCAAGACTCTGCTGGCCCAGACTCTGGCCAAAATGCTCGACGTTCCGTTCGCGATCGTCGATGCGACGACGCTCACGGAAGCCGGATACGTCGGCGAAGATGTGGAGAACATCATTCTCAAGCTGCTGCAGGCTGCCGACGGCGATGTAGGACGCGCGCAGACCGGCATCATCTACATAGACGAAATCGACAAGATCGGACGCAAAGACGAGAATCCTTCCATCACGCGCGACGTCTCGGGTGAAGGCGTCCAGCAGGCGCTGCTGAAGATTCTCGAAGGCACAGTCGCCAATGTTCCGCCACAGGGTGGCCGCAAACATCCGCACCAGGAATTTACGCCGGTAGATACCACCAACATTCTCTTCATCTGTGGCGGCGCTTTTGTTGGCCTGGAGAAGGTGATCGCGCGCCGTATCGGCAAAAAGTCGCTCGGATTCAAGGCTGAGGCGAAGGAAGGCGAGCAGCAGGAAAAAGCTGTGCCGAAGCGCGATACTGAAATGCTCTCGAAAGTCGAGCCGCAGGATCTGATCAAATTCGGGTTAATTCCAGAATTCGTCGGCCGCTTGCCTGTTGTGGGCGTGCTCGACGAACTCGACGAG
>DASTZZ010000034.1 GCA_035764005.1 Terriglobales bacterium | reverse complement strand
TAGTGGCTAGCAGGAACAATGCAGCGAGTATCCCTTCGGGATAGAAGGCAGAATACCTCGGAACTTCAAAATGACTTTAATTATGAACGGGCTTAGGCCCAGACGAGTACTCGACTACTGTCAACGCGTTTGACTTGCCACTAATCACTAGCCACTAGCCACTAGAACGGCTTTCGAATTTGGATTTCGCTGTCGTGAATGAAAAATTGTGCGGAACAGCTGTGTGAGCCGCAGATCACCGCGATCAACCCGGCAATTTGTTTGCGCGTGATCAGGCCGAGAGTGCCGCAGTTCGGGCACGAGAGCACGGCCCAGTAAGGATCTTCTTTCTCGCCGATGCGTCCGGCGTTCTCCAGCACGAAGATTGTGCCGGGCTGCATCTGCTCCGGAATCCATTCGCTCAGAATTTCGAGTTCAGCTACCATTTCCCCTCCCCGTGGGTAACGCTATGAACCCAATTTCAATTTGCGTACGGAATGAAGCTTTTCCGGAGCGCAGCGCGAAGGACGCTTGCGTCCGCTCACGACGGCCCTCACCCGGCGAACTGTGTCGCTCAGACAAATGGCAAACATCGGCTGCCGCGAATTCTTCAGGATGTCTACGATCTGCTGCGGCGAGGTCTCGAGATATAGCGCTCGGCCGTCCGTCAGCAGGTGATAGTTCGAAGTGCCGCTCACGGTTTCCGCAAGCCGCTGGCTGAATTCCTTCTGCAGGAATCGCACAACGGTGCGCATCCGCTGCAGCGAGAAGCCCTTGCGCCGCAACTCGCAGATGACGGCAACTTCGGTCAGATCTTCGAAAGAATAGATACGACGATGCCCATCGCGAGCAGGAACCACCAGTCCGCGCTCGTCCCACCACTGCAACTGCCGCGCAGTGATGCCGGTGAGGCGAATGATGTCCCGGGATGTGAAGCTGTCCTGCATCGGACTCCACGAATGTTTAAAACATTCTTCTTGCAGAATGTTTGAGACATTGTAGGCACGAGTTGCCGCACTCTGATGCAGGAATCGGTGGAAAAAGGGTTACTAATGAGCTACTTGCAGGGGGGATCGGTGCTCGCGATAGAAGATTCCTGTGGTGATTTGGTAATTGGGTAATTTTGTAATCGGGTAATTTAAGACCGCGCACCCGGAGTTCAACCGGATTTCAAATTGCCAACAGCGAGGTCTGAATCGGAGGAGAGGGCGATCGTCTGGCGGTTCACTTTCATAATCACAGTTGTCGCGCGCTCAGACCTTTCCTCCGCCGACGAAGTGAACGATTTCGAGTTTATCGCCGTCGGAAAGCTGGGTGGACGCCCATCGATCTCGCGGGAGCAGATCCCGATTAAGTTCGATGGCTACGCGGTCCGCCTTCATGCCAAGCTCAGAGACAAGGTCGGAAACCGTCGAAACAGAAGTAAAGTTGCGGTTTTCGCCGTTGATGGTGAGGGTCATTGTTATCCAGTGCGGAGTTCTTTGCTGTCACCACAGATGGTAATACCCATCTCGCCGAGTTACTTCGACATCCAGTCCGAAAACGTCTGAAAGCCCGCGCGACTGCAGGATTTCCTGCTTGTTGCCGTCGGCCACGATTCTTCCTTTCGACATTAGTACCACGCGTTCAATCTCGGGAATGATATCGGAGAGGTCGTGCGTGACGAGCACAATCCCAATCCCTGCCTGTGCCAGACTGCTCATCGCGTCACGCAAAGCATGCCGCGCAAACACGTCAAGCGAGTTGCTGGGTTCATCGAAAAGCAGTGCTTTGGGTTGATGAACCAGGGCACGTGCAATCAGGATGCGCCTTGCCTCACCGGAAGACATTTCGCAAACGGGGCGCTCAGAAAGATGCGCGATCTCAAGCTGTGAAAGCGCAGCTTCCGCTTTTTGCCTGTGATCCTCTGTCACCAGATGGTTCGGGTAAACGTCGTTGCTGCTGAAGAAGCCGGACAGCACGACGTCGCGCCCGACCGCTTCACTGGTACACCAGCTCATCAAGTCGTTGGAGACGATTCCGAGCTGTGAGCGGAGATCAAATACGTTCCAGACCTCTTCCCCCAGGATCTTCATGCTCGAACCAGGTTGAATCGCGGGATAGCATTCGCGCGTGATGGTCTTGATCAGCGTCGACTTGCCGCAGCCGTTCGGTCCGAGGATGGCGACGTGCTCTCCGCTGTGGATGCAAAGGCTGAAGCCATCGAGGACGCGACGGAGTCCGCGAAACACCTGAATGTTGTGCAACTCGAGCAACGGAGGACCGTCTGGCGGCATGGTGTCAAGAATACTAAATTCGTGCTGGATGATTACGAAGGCGAAAGGTCCGCAATTGTCGGAAGGCCTAGGCTTCGACGCGTTTGAGCTGGAACTTCCGCGTGGCGGTGCGGCCGCTGACGTTCACCTGGACCATGACCGAAGAATCCTTCATGGAAGACTCTTCAATAATGAAATCGAGTTCTGCCTGCCCGGCGCTATCGGTCTCCGTCTGCGTATAAAACGGAGCGGCGCCTTCGCGCGCCAGCCGCACCGTAAGCCGCGCATGAGCCACCGCCTGGCCACCTTCCGTGGCCCTGAGGCGCATAGATAGCCGATCTTCGGAGTGGATGGAATCCGCGTTGGTCCAGTGAATGTCGAGTTCCTTGATCGCTGCCAGGCTCTCCGGCGTATCGCGGTTGTCGAAAACCTGTTCTAGGCGGCCGTCGCGGATGGCATCGAGCACGAGCCGGTGCTGTTCTCGCAGGATCTGTTCTTTCTTCTGGTCGGTAAAGTCAGGGCTCTTGGCCTGATCTGCGTATGGCGTTGCGCGCTTACCGATGCAGCGCCCGCGGACAAAGACCTGGGTCTGCAGTAGCAGGTCTGCTTCGCGCGCTTCACTCTGCACGTGGTAGACCGTGTCCTCGTGCTTAATGTCGGTGTTGAAGCCAAAAATCATGCGTTGTGGATATCAGTGTCGTCGAAATCATACGCCAGCGCAATGATTACGGAAGTTCCTGCCGGGGACACGTTAGCGAGATGTTGCCAAGCAAAGAACCTGGCACAAATTCTGACGAATCCACGAGCCCGCTTCGCTGTTGAACCACATTAAAACTGTCCCCTTGCGACCACAGTAGAAGTGACCCCTTTTAGAGTGCCTTGGACAGGAGGCACTCAGATTGGGGAGAACGGAGTTAAGTGCAAGAGAACTGAGTCGGGTGGAAGTGATGGCGAGGGTGAAGGCGGGCAGCTTGCGGCTGCAGGAAGCGGCAGAGTTGCTGGAGCTGAGTTATCGGCAAGCGAAACGGGTATGGGCGCGATATCGGGGAGGCGGGGCACGAGCGTTGCAGCATGGCAACTGCGGACGGCGGTCGAACCGGGCGCATGCGGCGGAGTTTCGGGCAGCAGTGCTGGAGCGGGTGCGGGAGCGCTACGCCGATTTTGGTGCGACGCTGGCGGCAGAGCACCTGGCGAGCGACGACGGGCTGAAGATCCATGCCGAGAGCCTGCGGCGCTGGATGCGGGAAGCCGGGCTGTGGCAGCGGCGACGGAAGCGCAAGCCGTATCGTCAGCGGCGAGAACGCAAAGCGCATCGGGGCGAGTTGGTGCAGTTAGACGGCAGTTTCCATCGCTGGCTGGAAGAGCGCGCCGGAGAAGGCTGCTTGATGCACATGGTGGATGACGCCAGCAGCACGATGCACTGCCAGTTCTCGGAAGAAGAGACCATCTGGGCAGCGGCGCGGTTGCTGCGGCGGTGGATCGAGGTGCACGGCGTGCCGCGTGCGCTCTACACCGACTGGAAGAACGTATACGTGCGGGCTGCGACCGAACGCGAACAGCGGGAAGGCGCGGTACCGGTGACGCAGTTCGGGCGCATGTGCCAGAAGCTGGGGATTCGGATCATCGCCGCCAGCTCGCCGCAGGCCAAAGGACGAGTGGAGCGCAATCACGGCACGCATCAGGACCGGTTGATCAAGAAGCTGCGGCTGCGCGGGATCGCCAGCTACGCGGAAGCCAACCGCTTTCTGGAGGAGCACTACATTGCCGAGCACAACCGGCGCTTCGCGCGCGCGGCAACGGAACCGGCTGACTATCATCGGCGGCGACCGACAGTACGGCAACTGGACGAGGTGTTTTGGTTGGAGGAGGAACGTGTGGTGAGTGAGGACTGGGTGGTGCGTTATAACAATCGTCTGCTGCAACTGGAACGGCAGAGTCGGCACTGGGCGCCGAGTCGCAGTCGCGTGGTGGTGCGGGAGAACGAAGCTGGCGCGATTGCCATTCACTATCGCGGACAGCGCCTCGGCTTCCGCGAACTGGTGCGGGCTTCGACAGAGAGAAGCGAAGAAAGGGGCGCTGCCCCTTCCTCCGCGCCTCCATCCCCGA
>DASTZZ010000033.1 GCA_035764005.1 Terriglobales bacterium | reverse complement strand
TCGCCTTCTTTGCTGCCGATAGGGGCTCCCCAAAGTTCTTCGATGCGGCGGAGAGCATCGTTGTAATTCTCTTCATTCTTGATCGGTTTTATGTCCATATTTCACCGTCTTGACGTCAATTGTAGTGATTGATGCTTCTAGATCGTCGCGTGCTCCAGGCCCAGCGTGGATCACCCAGCATCGCTCACTCCCGAATACGGCGCCGGCAGTCCCAGTGCGCGGCGATGTTCGCGCATGGCGAACTGCTGGTGTGTTTGGATTTCCAAATCGGAACGGGGACAGGCGGTGCAGAGGAGAATGAATCCGGCTGTTCGATCTTCAGGGAAATAGGCTACTGCATCGCTTGCGTCGAAGTCGCCGGGGTTGAGCAGGCGCCCTGCGCAGGTGAGGCAGCGGCCCTGATGGCAGATCGACGGTAGTTCAATTCCTGCGTCGTGGGCTGCGTCCCAAATGTGCTGATCTTCTGCGACATCGAGTTCCCGTATTGAGCCGTCGCGCAGATGGAGCTTGATGTGGTGCGTGCGGGCTGGGCTCATGTAGCGAAGCTAGCGGCTGTGAGATGTGCAGTCAATTTGGCGACCATGCGAAACGGAACCGGCAGCGGTAGCCGGTGGGCCGGAGACGGCCGCGTGGCCAGCTCCGGATCCGACGAATGGTTTGCAGCCCGAGAAGGCGCAGCCGCAAAACACGCGACTGCGCCACCCCTTAGTACCCCAGCAATCGCAACAGCGGCGATTGCCAGGGACCCTGCCTGCCGGCGCCGGTTCTGTCAACGCGGATTGGCCGAAGCGTCTCCGTTCGCTGCGGGATTTTTCGCGCTTGGATTTTGCGAGTTGTTTGCCGGATTGTTCTGGTTCGTCTGCGGGTTCGAGCTGTTGCTCGCCGGATTGCCACCGAGCGTGCTTGAGTTCGGGTTGCTCGATTCCGTGCCATGTCCGCTCACGGTAACGCGGTCTTTCACGCGACGATTGCCGGCGAACGAACTTGCTATGCGGTGCGCGGTTTGTTTTTCCTTGCCGGTTTGTACCGCGCCGCCTAGCTCGATGGTGTTGTCGGTTACGTTCACGCTGAGTGAATCGTTGTGCAGCGTGGGTTCGTTCTGCAGCGCGTTTTGTATTTGGCTCTGCAGCGTTGCGCTGTCGTTAATGCCGACGCCGGTCGTCGCCATGCTGGTCGCTGCAGGAGCGCCTGCGTTTGCGCCGATTGCGCTGGGCTGGGTTGACTGCGTGGGCGTGGTGGACTGAGCGGTGCTCGGGGCTGGGGCAGTTGCTGTGCCGGCTACGCCGCCTGTAGTGCTGGGCGTGCTGGTTGCCGACGGTGCGCCCGTGGAGGTTTGCCCAGCCATATTGGCTTCGCCGGAGGCGTTGCTCTGCGGCAGGCTTGAAGCGTTCTCGCCAGTCGCTGCGCTGCTCGAGGCTTGCGTGCTTGCGTTTGGAGCGGTGGTTTGTATGCCAGGCGTTCCTGTAGCTGATGCAGCCGGGTTTGTAGTGCTTGTTGAAGCCTGAGATGTAGCGGGCGTCTGGCTCGCGCTCTGCGGATTGGCTGTACTTTGCGAAGCCATTGCGCCCGAACTTGTGGTCGAACCCGTTACGGACGAAGCCTGGCTGTTCGGATTTGTGCTGGTCGCGCTAGTCTCGCCGTTGGTCGGGTTGGTTGCGCCTGGCATCGACATGCTCTGAGTTCGAGGAGACGACACAGATCCGCCGGTGCTGACGTCCTGCTGGTTGTTGTTCTTGCTGGCCGAGGCTCCCGTGCTGGGATTCACTGTGAGCTGATCCTTGACGTGCTTCACGCCGGAGATTGATTTCGCCACATCTTTCGCGCGCTTCTCGTCGGCCTTAGAGGCGACAGTTCCGGTGATGAGTGCGGTACCGTTCGTGACCGATGCCTGTACGTTCACGAATGCCGGATCCTGGCTGAATTTGCTCTGAAGCTGCTGGGTGAGACTGGCGTCCTGGCTACCCGATTCGGACGACACTGCCGAAGAACTGTTCGCGTTTTGCGTAGTCGCTGCCGTCGACGAGTTCTGTGAATTTGTATCCTGCGCGATCGCGAATGGCACGAGCACTGCCGCCAGCGCGAATACAAGAATTAAGTTCATTTTTTTCATGGAATCTCTCCTGCTCCGTGTTCCTGCACACCTCTACCTGTAGGGTGATGCGCAAGGAGCAGAACTGGTTGGGTGGAAAAGAGGCAATCGGCAATCGGCACTCGGCATTCGGCCAACAGCCGGGCATGAGCCATTGAATACGGAGGTCACGGAGGACACAGAGGTGGGTCCGGTTCTGTTGTTCTGACTTCGTGACCTTCGTGTCCTCCGTGTTCAACCGCTTTTGATTTTGAACTCTGCGAGCAATGGAAGGTGGTCAGAGGCGACCAGCGACAGGCGCGTTCGCACGAGTTCAAAACGGGCCAGTTCCAACTTCTCGTCGTAATAAATGTGATCGAGTTCCAGAACGGGCAGAGGGCCGGGGAAGCTGCCGCGCTTGCGTTGATGCTGGCGCAAATGGATCTTGCGAAACTGCTTCACCATCAGCTCGGATGTGAGGCCGCGCGTCCATTCATTGAAATCTCCGAGGATAACGCGCGGTCCCGTGTGAGCCGCGTGATTGAGCATGCGATCGCTCAGCAGTAAAGGACCCTGCGCGCGACGTTCCAGGTAGCTGGTACCGAGATGAACATTGAAGACGTGCAGCAAGGCGCCGCTGGCGAGACGAAGATCTGTGCGCAGGCATCCGCGTGGCTCGCGATGCTTCCAGGTGATGTTGTAATTCTCGCTCCGAGCGACCGGAAGATGCGTCAGCGTCGCGTTGCCATAATCCGCGCCGCGCAGATCGCGATTGCGTCCGAAGACGAGCTTGTATTGATGTCCGAGCGCGTCGCAAAGCTCGCGCGCTTGATTCGATCGTCCAATGGGAGAGCCGTCCACAACTTCCTGCAGTGCGATGCAGTCGGCATCAAGCGCCGCAAGCACGCGCGCGATGCGCTCGGGCGAGACGCGGCGATCCCAGCCTCGGCATTTATGAATGTTGTAGGTGACCAGGCGGATCGTGCTCGCCATTATTGCTGCCGCTGAAAGAACCAGCCTACGCTCTCAAAGACTCGTTCCCAAAGTGGGCGTCGTTTCCAATCCTGATACGTCACCCTGCGACTCTGAGTAAGATCGTTTTCGAAATCGGATGTGAGCCGGGCAGCCAGGCCCGGATCGCGCGCGGCAAGATTCACTTCGTCGTTGATGCCGAACGAGCGATTGTCGAAATTGGTTGACCCGACTACTGCCCAGAGTCCATCGACGATCATGATCTTGGCGTGAATCATCGTCGGGGTGTATTCGAATATGTTTGCTCCGGCTTGCAGCAGATCGCCATAGAGGGCGCGGCTGGAATTGCGTGTCATGGCGTGATCGCTTTTGCGGCCCGGAGCGATGATCTTGATGTCCACTTTGCGATCTTTGATGGCGCGTAGCATCTCCCCGCGAATGGAGCTGTCGGGCAGAAAATATGGTGTGGTGATGTAAATGGATTTCTTTGCCGACCGAATCAGCGCCTGATAGAGAATGTGGGCGCGCGTTGACCCGCCGAACGACGGAGTGCTATCGATCACCAGCGCGCGAGCATTTCCATTTTGTGGCGGGACAGGAAAGTATTCTGCTCCCGCGAGAATCTCTCCAGAAGAATTAAGCCAGTTTTCGAGGAACACGCTCTGCAGACCTTCGACGGCTTCGCCGTGCACACGGCAGACGGTATCGCGCCATGGCGGCAGTTTCTTTTGGGGAAACAGCCATTGATCGTCGATACCAGCCCCCCCGATGAATCCCACTTCGCCATCGACGATCAGCATCTCGCGATGCGTGCGGTTATTCACGCGCGTCCAGTTGTTCCAGCGCAGGGGGTGATACCACTCCATCTTGCCGCCGGCGTCGGTGAGTTCCTTGAAATATCCCTTGGGAGTGCTGAAGCTGCCGAGTGCATCGACCACCACGCGCACCTGCACGCCTGAGCGCGCGCGCTCGGTGAGAGCGTCGAGAAACTGCTGAGCTACTCGCCCACGATGAAATATGTACGCTTCCAGATTGATGTTGCTCCTGGCGGAATGAATGGCTTCGAGCTCCGCCTTGTAAAAATTGTCGCCATTCGCGAGCACGTCGATCGGCCCGGCGTGCTGCAGCTTGGTGTCAGTGATGGCCTCGAGCTGGCGGGCAAATTCGTCGGAATCGACGGATCCGTCGGGAGTTTGACCCAGATGATATTTCGGCGCCGGCTGAAGTAAGACAATCAGCGCCCATGCAATCGCAACGATGAGAACAACGACTCCGAGTGTGCTCATGTGGTGATGTCGATGAAAGCCCCGGCGTCCTCTGTGCACTTTGAAGCTGCGCGGATGCGGAGTAGCTGGATTGGCCGCCGGCAGTGACATGCGTGGTTTGATGCCGTCCAGAGTAGGGACGTACGCCACGGGCTCATTTCGCTGGACCAGTGAAAAACATTGAACACGGAGGACACGGA
The DNA here is from genome assembly GCA_035764005.1 of Terriglobales bacterium. Lineage (NCBI taxonomy): Bacteria > Pseudomonadati > Acidobacteriota > Terriglobia > Terriglobales > Terriglobales bacterium. Next base: position 67,363 of record DASTZZ010000033.1, on the reverse strand, counting down.
GGTAACAGAGGAGCTTCACGACTCACTTCCGAGGGCCCGATGGTCTATCGATGAGCAAGAATCCAGGACTTTGAACGAATTCGTGCCCGTATCGATTGGCTCCGGCCAACTCTGCAACGTGCTCACAGTTTCTCGAAGTTGATTTTCCTCTGCGTCCTCCGTGTCCTCTGTGTTTAATCTTTTTTCCCTCTTTTCTGCATCAGCTCATTTCTCCACGATGAGATTTTCGTTTTTTCGCTACACTGTCGAGCAGAACACATGGGAGATGCTGCCAGATGCGAGTAGCCGTTTTACGTGAAACGCTGCCGGGAGAAGCCCGTGTAGCCCTGGTTCCGGAGTCGGTGAAGAAACTGGCTGCGGCCAAAAACGAGGTATGGATCGAGGCTGGAGCGGGAGAAGCTGCAGGAATCAACGATCGCGATTACGAAGCTGCCGGCGCGAAGGTCACGACCGATCGCACGCAGTTGCTTCCTGCTGCAGACGTGCTGGTGTGCGTGCAGCGTCCGAGTCCTTCGTATATGGCCGCGATGCGACCGGGATCGGTCGTGCTTGGATTTCTGCGTCCCCTGGACGAACCCACCGCGCTCGAACCCGCAATTGGATTGAAGCTCACGACCTTCGCGGTTGAGTTGATTCCCCGCATTACGCGCGCACAGGCCATGGACGCGCTCTCTTCTATGGCCACGATTCTCGGATACAAGGCGGTGTTGATTGCCGCTACTCAGCTTCCGCGCATGTTCCCGATGCTGATGACGGCGGCCGGCACCATCGTGCCGGCAAAGGTTCTCGTGCTCGGCGCTGGAGTCGCTGGACTGCAGGCAATCGCAACCGCGAAGCGTCTTGGTGCGATCGTCGAAGCATACGATGTGCGCGCTGCTGCAGGCGAGCAGGTGAAATCACTGGGCGGTACCTTTCTCGAAGTCGATCTTGGTGGAATTGCGACCGAAGATGCCGGCGGTTACGCGAAGGAACTCACTCCAGAAGCGCTGCAGCGCGGACGCGATCTGATTGCCAAGCACGCCCGCAATGCCGACGTAATCATCACCACTGCCGCTGTTCCCGGAAGACGCGCTCCCCTGATGATGAACGATGAAGCCGTGCTGGCGATGAAGCGCGGCTCGGTGATCGTCGATCTTGCAGCGCCGACTGGAGGCAACGTCACGTTAAGCCGGCCGGATGAGACCGTAGTCACGGAAAACGGAGTCACGATTCTCGCTCCGCTGAATCTGGCAGCGACAGTTCCCTTCCACGCCAGTCAATTGTTTTCGCGCAACATGGCTGCGTTTCTGCAATTGCTCAGCAAAGACGGCCAGCTAAACATCAACATGAGCGACGACGTGGTTGGACCTTCGTGCGTGACGCACCAGGGACAGGTAGTGAATTCGCGTGTGGCGTCGTTGTTGGGTGAGCCGGTCGGTCGATAAGCAATCTTACGAGCTCTGCAGGTGCGCGGCTTGTCACGCGATGCGAAACTTGGATTCGTTACAAGTTGGTTTGCAGCATATCGTGCAGCAAGTCTGACGGGGCGCGAGCGCTCAAGCGCCGCTGCGGATCTGCGCGAGGTGAAATACGATCGTGCCCCAGAAGGCGCGCAGGCGCATCTGCACCGCCATGCGCTTTTGATCGTCGGAGTACCAGATCCACACTTTACCTTTTCCTTTTTGCGGCCCGTTGAGGGCCTCTGCGCTGACGCGAATCGTGCTGTAGGAGCCTGACGGAGTCTTTACTTTCTCTCGGCCTTCGACGGTCACTTCGATGTCGGCAGCTTTGCCTCCGTCGCTGCTGGGGAATCTGAATTTTGTTCCTTGCTGCAGCGGCTGCGAGCCTACATACAGCGCGGCGGAAACGGTGTTGGTGACGCACGGCGGGATGTCGTTTTCTTCGTGCTTCTGATTTTTGGCGCGGATATTGCGCTCGTCAAGGATGGCCTTCGCCGCATGGTAGTCGTAGCGCACGCTGGTCTCCACCCGGCGAAAGCCTTCCTCGGTGTGCTTGATCAGTTGCAGCGCGCAGTTGGACTGCGGATTGAAGAACGTTTCCAGCTTGTCGTGGACGTGATACAGAAGCGCGACCGCTCCGGTTGAGTCGGCCGTCACCACGACGTGGCGCTCTCCATTCACCGTATCGAAATGGACCACTGTGGTTCCCGCCGTCAGCAGACGCCAATCGACACCATAGGTGAATGTTTGTCCTTCAGGATAGCGATAGTCCGCGATTGGCGGATTCACTTTGGAGTCGACGACTGGAGCGGGATCGGGAGCCGAGCTGCTCGGCGACGGCTTGGCCGATTGCGGTGCCTGCCATGCCAGGGCGAGAGCTGAGATCAGGAACAGAGTTCCGGTGATGAATTGCAGCGAGCCGCGCCGCAGAAGCGCCTCTGTGCCAGACTGGAATTTTCCTCTCAGGCGTTTCTCACCATCAGCATTTTCACAGCGATGGCCAGCATGATCAGTGCGGCTCCTATCAGAGCATTGTACTCGCGATGTTTCAGATAGAGCTCTCGCGAAAACTGGGATGTAACGCTTTCTCCCGACCAGCGAGGCAGAATGCGCGGGACGCGCCGGGCATAGAGTTCAAAATCGGGAAACTTCGAACGCAGGAAGGCTTCTTCGCTGCGGATTACCGGTACGTAGATAGCAACAAAGAAGACGAGCAGCACTAGCCATATCCATGCCGAGCGAGCAGCGATCGCAAATCCAACGGCAATCAAGATCGAGCCGAGGTAGAGAGGATTGCGCGTATAGCTGTACGGACCTGAGATTGCCAGAGCCTCGTTCTTTTTGAGCTGACCTGAGGCGACAGCGCGCACGGCCAGTCCGGCAGTCACGACAATGCATCCGACCACAATCGTGAGAATGCTCGGATGCGCCAGCCACAGATAAATCACCGCGAACGCAAAGCCGAGCGGCACACGAATGCGGCGGGCGACGCGCTGCCATCCCCGTTGTGAGCTCATGTCGTGACTCCCAGCAGGCTGAGCGCCGCTTCCATCACCTGTTCGACCGTGATGTTCAGCAGCCCCGCCTCGGGCTCACGATGTCGGGAGTGGTCGCGTTTACTCTGCGGACTACGCAGCACTTTGTATCTTCCGCCATAAGGACCATTGCGGGCCGGATCAGTGGGACCAAAGATGGCCACGACTGGAATTCCCAACGCCGAAGCCAGGTGTACCGGTCCCGTATCCCCACCGAGGGAAAGCGCCGCTCTTCGGGTGAGCGCGATCAACTGAGGAATCGAACACTCCACAGTGCGCGCGAGCGACTCGTCTCCACCGGATACCGCTTTGGCGAGGTCCAATTCGCCCGGCCCTGCGTTGACCAGCGACTGGACCCCGTGCTTCCCCAGCATGCGCACGAGCGCCGAGTAACGCTCAGCAGGCCAGCACTTGGCTCCCCACCCTGCTCCAGGGTTGATGAGTGCGAACCGAGGCGATAGATCGGCGAGCAGCCGATCGGTCCAGCCTTCCGCTTCGGACGAAATTGGAAATGGCGGCGGCTCGGGAGGGATGGTTATGCCCACTGCCGCTGAGACGATCTCGGCAGCCTGATCGACCACGTGCCTGGCCGGCGTGTGAGCCTTCACGTTATAGAACCAGCGCGCGGGAAGCTCGCGCGGGTCGGCTGCTCCTGCAATCACTTTTGCGCCCGTAGCTCGCGCCACCAGAGCGGAGCGGATCGCTCCTTGCAAGTCGATCACATGATCGTAGTGAATCATTCGCAGCGACGATCGCAGCTCCCGCAGTTCGGAAACCGTTGAAGAAGAAAGCGGCGATTTTCGCCAGCGTCGCATGTGGACTTTATGTACGACGTTGGCCAGCGGTTGCTCCGGCGAGAGCGCCGAAGGAGTTGTCTGCAGAGAGGTCATCAGCGGCGCCCAACGCTCTTCGATGGCCCAGTCGATTTCCAGATCGGGAAACGCGCGGCGCAGTCCAGCGACCGCCGGCATGGCATGAATAATGTCGCCCATTGCGCTGAGGCGAACAATGAGGACTCTCATTGGCAAAGAGCCCCGACGAAGAAGTGCACCCGGCATTGTCTCACGACAGCGACTGAGCTTATGTCGCCATGAACTCGGAGCTGAACGAGATGAATGCCGCCTGAACCGACCCGCTAGACCTTACGGCCCGTCTTGCGGTCGTCGGCGATCACGCCGTCGCGGATGTAGATTACGCGATGCGCGTACTCGGCTATGTCGTGCTCATGGGTGACCAGAACGATCGTGTTGCCCTGCGAGTGCAGGTGATCGAAAAGAGCCATGATCTCGTTTCCAGTTTGGGAATCGAGGTTTCCCGTGGGCTCGTCGGCAAGGATGATGGAAGGATTGTTCACCAGCGCGCGTGCGATCGCGACTCTCTGGCGCTGACCTCCGGAGAGCTCGTTGGGCTTGTGCATCATCCGCGATTCAAGATCGACTTTGCGCAGCGCTTCCTTCGCGCGGCGAATCCGCTCTTCCGAATGCGTTCCGTTGTAGATCAGCGGCAGCTCGACGTTGTGCAGCGCCGTCGCGCGAGCCAGCAAGTTGAAGGTCTGGAAGACGAATCCGATTTCTTTATTCCTGATTCGGGCAAGCTCGTCGTCGTCGAGCTCGCTGACGAGGTGTCCGTTCAGCCAGTATTGCCCTTTGCTGGGACTATCGAGACAGCCGATCAGATTCATCAGCGTCGATTTCCCGGAACCGGAAGGACCCATGATGGCGACGTATTCGTTGCGCTTGATGTCGATGTTGACCCCGCGCAACGCGTGGACCTGCTGTTCAGAACCCATGTCGTAGGTCTTCCACAGATCGTCTACTTTGATGATGGTGGAGGTTGCAGGCCGAGTGCTAATCGGTTCCATCGTCGTCAGTTCTGCCATTTGCGTCGCCATTCCGGTCTCCTGCATGTCAGTTACGGGAAGACCAAAAACCTGGTTCCCCAATATTGGACGAAAACACCCCTGTCAGGCTATAGACGTTTCAAATTGGGGACAGTTACTAGAAACATCCTCTGCGACCTTAACACTCGAACTTTGGTGCGTTCGTAAGGCTTACGTATTCGTAAGGCTTACTCAAGGAACACTGTCATCCCTCGCTCCGCCGCCACGACTTGTCCGTTTAGAAAATTGTGGTTCTGCGGAGCGGGGGATCTGTTGTTCGCCTCAAGTCAAACAGCAGGTCCCCCGCGCAGCAAAGACTAATTCTCGAAGTCCTCACCAAGTTCGCGGCTGCGCGAGGGATGACAGTCCTCAATTAAATAGACACCGCCGAAGGGGTACCATGTTCTCTCCGACACAGCCGTTGCCTAGGAGTTGTCGTCCTTCTTCGCGACCGTGTTATCGACTTTGACCTTGGCGCCGACTTTCAGCGTGCGCAAGATCTTGTAGCTGCCGGTCACGATCTCCTGACCATCGCTGAGTCCCTTCGTGACTTCAACATCCGTCGCGCCTTGGATCCCGGTCTCCACAGGCTTGAAATCGACTTTCTTCGTGCTCTTGTCGACCACGAAGACGCCCTGAACTTCCTTCTTGCTCTTAGAGTCCGGAGCGGCCGATGGCGAGGCTTGTGCTGGCGCTTTCTTCTTTGTCAGAGCTGCGCGCTGCGCATCCAATTCACCCTGCGTGCGGACGGTCAAAGCCTGAATCGGGATTGCCATCACGTTGCTCTTGCTCGCTGTCGTGATCTTGGCTGTAGTCGAGAAGCCTGGACGCAGGTTCGCCGGCGGATTATCCAGCGTGATTACGACCTTGAAATCCTTCGCTTCCTGCGTGCCTGCCGTGGTTTGCGAAGTAGCTACACCAGAAGATCGCACCAACGCCTGGTCGCCGATCTCTGTGACATGACCTTTGAAAGTCTCATCCGGCATTGCATCGATGGTCACGTCAGCGGGCTGGCCTAACTTGACGTTCACGATGTCAGTCTCGTCCACCCGCACTTCGGCGGTCACTACCGACATGTCCGCAAGCGTCATAAGCGTGCTGCCGGGAGAATTTTGAATGCCGACCACGACGGTTTCCCCTTCGCGCACGGGAAGATTCGTCACTATCCCATCGAACGGAGCAATGTACTCGGTCTTGCCAAGAATATCTGTGAGCTTGTGCAGGGTGGCGTTGGCTTGCGTCACGCGACCGGAACTCGAAGCCTTCTGCGCCTTCATCTGCGCTAGCTTGGCTTCCGATTCCTTCAGAGTTGCAGCGGAAACGTCGTAGGCAGCCTTCTTGGCGTCGAAGTCAGACTTCGCGATAAGCTGGCTCTGGTAGAGCTGCTTGGCGCGGTTGAAGTCCAGCGTCTTCTGCTCAAGGTCAGCTTTGTCGCGGGCGATGTCGGCGATGCCGGTCTCGATAGCAGCATTCGAGGCGTCCAAATCCATCTGCGCCGTCTCGATGTTGGCGCGCTGCGCGTTTACATCGGCAGCACTCTGCACGTTTTCGAGCTGCGCCAGTTTCTGGCCCTTCTTAACCGTGTCGCCTTCTTTCACGTAGAGCTTGGTGATCTTGCCAAAGCCCTGTGCACCGATGTTGACGTATGTCTTGGCCTTGATCTCGCCCGAGCCGGTCACCACGCTGGAGAGGTCCTCATGCGTGACTTTGGAGGTAGTCACGCTGGGCACATTGCTCTGGCTGCTGCGGACGCTGAGCGCTACCAGTCCTGCGAGCACAACCAACGCCACAATCGCGATGACGATCTTCTTGGTGTTGCTGCGAGGCTTGCGCTCCGGAGCAGGGCTGTGAGTTGATCCCACCGTCGAGCGGGTGTCTGTAAGTGGTAGGTCAATCGTGCGGGTTTCGGCCATGCATCCTCCAGGCAGTGTTACGCCAACTCGGGACAAAAAGTTTCTTGGGCAGTCGAGGAAGGAATCCTTCGGCTGAAACAGGCGAGGGGGAACTCAACTTGCCGGGAATCCTCATTATAGCGTGAGTTATAGCAGAATTTTGGCGAAAACTTGCGTCCGGGGACCCCTTGCATTTCGTACCAATTAACGCAACTTTGCTTGCTCCGGCCCAGAGAAGTGCCTAAAATAATGGTGCTCATCGTGTGTTCCTCAGGAGTAGTCCGTACCATGTCTTCCTCACTTCTTCGTCGCTTCTCGTCTGCTGTTCTCTTTTCAACGCTGATGGCGGTTCCGGTCCTGATGACGGCGCAGACATCTGCAGATGTCTCCACGGACAAATCGTCGGCCACACCAAAGGCTGACGCCAAAGCCGGCTCGCAGGATCCCAACTCTCCCGATGTCGACAAGCGCAATCGGCCTCTCACGGACAAAGAAAAGAAAGAGCGCGAAAAGGCGTTCAAGAAAGAAGTTGGCGCAGTCTATAAGAAGTGGCTGGACGAAGATGTTCGCTACATCATCACCGACGAAGAGAAAGCTGCATTCAAGCAGTTATCGAACGATGAAGAGCGCGACAACTTCATCGAGGCTTTCTGGGCGCGCCGCGATCCTACGCCTGACACCGTCGAAAACGAATTCAAAGAAGAGCACTACGCGCGCATAGCCTACGCGAACGAGCATTTCGCTGCCGGCATTCCCGGATGGAAGACCGATCGCGGCCGCATTTACATCATGTACGGCAAGCCGGACGAGATCGATTCGCATCCGAGCGGCGGCACCTATGAGCGTCCGATGGAAGAAGGCGGCGGCGAGACCTCAACCTATCCTTTCGAGGATTGGCGGTATCGCTATCTTGAGGGCATCGGACAGGAAGTGATTATCGAGTTCGTCGATACGTGCATGTGCGGCGACTATCACATGACGATCGATCGCTCGGAAAAAGACGCGCTGAAGTACGTTCCCGGAGCGGGACTCACGCTGTACGAGCAGATGGGACTCGCCAACAAAGCGGATCGTTTCACCGGCGGCTTGGAGCAATTGGGCGCCGGTCCGTTCAATCAGGATTTGCAGAGCAAGCAGTTCGATCGCCTCGAGCAGTTCGCGAAGTTGAACCGTCCGCCGGCGGTTAAGTTCAAGGACCTCGAAGAAGTTGTTACCTCGAAAGTCCGTTACAACCTGCTTCCATTCGAGGTGCGCGCTGACTTCGTGCGCGTGACCGGCGACACTGTGCTGGTTCCGATCATGCTGCAGGTGAAAAAGAAGAACGTCACGTATCTCAATAAGGACGGCATTGAGCGAGGCACGATAAATGTTTTCGGTCGCGTCACGACGCTCACTGGGCGCATTGCACAGACCTTCGAAGACACCCTTCAGGACGACCAACCGCCAGAGCTGCTGCCGAAGGTGCTTGAGAGCTCAGATGTGTACTCGAAAGCGATCCCGTTGCGTCCTGGTCGTTATCGCTTCGACATCGTCGTGAAGGACGTGAATGGCGATCGCATGGGCACCTGGTCTCGCGGCATCGTTGTTCCCGACATGAGCGACGACAAGGGTCTCACTTCTTCAACGCTCATCCTTGCTGACGTAATGGAGAAGGTTCCGTCGAAGCAGGTGGGTACGGGAGAGTTCGTGATCGGTTCCACCAAGGTTCGTCCGCGCATGGATGGCGCCGATGGTACTCCGGCGAAGTTCAAGCGGGATCAGAAGCTCAATTTCTGGATGCAGGTATACAATCTCGGGATCAACGATCAGAGCAAGAAGTCGTCGGCGCAGTTTGAGTACGACATCGTCAACACGACGACCAGGAAACCTGTGCTGCATGCTGTAGAAACAACCGATCAGATCGGCAACACCGGAGACCAGGTGACACTCGAGAAGAGCATGTCCCTGGCGAGTCTCGAACCGGGAACGTACGAGCTGACGGTAAAGGTGAACGACAATATCTCCAAGCAGTCGATTGCCCCCACTGCAAAGTTCCTCGTCCAGTAGGAACTCGAAGTCCGGGCTGCCGGACGGCAATCGGCAGAGAAGTTCTCAGTTTGCCCGTTTGGGCATGCGCGAACTTCGATCAGGGGTGGAAGAATGGCAAACCGGCTCCCGTGGTTGGTTGTGCTGTTAGGCGCAGCGCTACCGGTGTGCGCTGCCGGCCCTGGCTCCATCACCGGCACCGTGAAGAGTGCCGAAGGCATTCCCCAAATGGGAGCGCTGGTCGAGATCTTCGCCGCCGGCGCGCTGCAGCCTTCGATTGCCTTCACCAGCCAGGCCGGTACGTATCAGGCTGCTAATCTCGCGCCAGGCAGCTATCGCGTGAAGGTCACCGCCGCCTCGTTCCTTCCTTCCCTGGTGGAAAACGTGATTGTCCGCTCCGGCGGTCGCGCGGTCATCAATGTGACTCTCAGCACGCTGGCCGAAGCGCTTCGCCTGATTCCTGCTCGCCAAACATCTCCTCTCGACCAGGACGATTGGAAATGGATTCTGCGCTCCGCGGCACAGCGTCCAATCCTGCGCTTCGACGACCAGCAGGGATTCGTTCTCGCCACCTCGGCGACCGAGACTCACGACCCGCACGCAGTCACTGGACGGGTGGCCTTCGTGGCCGGCTCACAAGCCGATGGCTTCGGCAGCGCTCCTGATTACGGAACGAGCTTCAACGTGCAGCAGCCGCTGTTCGCGTCCGACAGCATCTCGTTCACTGGTCGCGTAGGCGACGGGAACGGCCAGCCCGCAGGCGTGATTCGCACCACTTACAAGCACGAGTTCGCAAACGGCGACACACCTACTTTTGCCGTCACTCTGCGGCGCACTGCTCCCTCCGGCACCTCGATTACGAACGCGCTGAATTCTGTAGCGTTCACCTTCTCGAACACCACGCGAGTGGCCGATCTGATCGATTTGAGCTATGGCAGCGAAGTGCAGGATGTTCAGTTCATCCGGCACATCAGCGGCATGCGTCCGTTCGCCACCGCCGGACTGCATCTTGGCAAAGACACACTAGTGGAATATCGCTACGCGACGGCAGAGCCCTCCAGCCCATTCGATCGCGCGCTCGATAACGGCGACGGCTCTTCAGTTCCCGTTCCCAGAATTTCCGTGGTGGCCTTTGCTCCGGCGTTGGAGCGCGATCGCCATCAGGAAGTGGCGGTCTCACGCAAGCACGGCGACACCAAGTTCCAGGCGGCCGTCTTCTTCGATCGCGTCTCGAACATCGCGCTAACCGGCTCGGGCGACGTTTCGTCGATTGCCTCCGACGTAATTCCCGATGTCTCGTCAGATACCTTTACGCTCAATGGGGGCAATCTCGAGACCCACGGCATTCGAGTAGTGGCCGAGCACAGCTTCTCTCCGGAGCTGACCGCGCTGCTCGATTACGCTTATGGCGGCGCCGTCACAGCTCCTGACGCCTCTGCGAACGGCTCCTGGGACGATCTTCGCCATGAGCTGCGCGTCGAGGATGCCCATGCCGTTACGGCGAAGCTGAATGGCAGCGTTCCCGAAACAGGAACACGCTGGTCGGCGTCGTACAAGTGGACGAGCACCAGCGCAGTCACACCCGTCGATCTCTTTAACGCGTCGCCCGGTCAAGCCGATCCTTACTTCAGCATCGTTATCCGCCAGCCGCTTCCCGGGGGCGCCTTCTTCCCCGGCCACATTGAAGCACTCCTCGATGTACGTAACCTCCTTGCTCAAGGGTACCGTCCGTTTTTGAGTCCCGACGGTCGCACGCTGTACCTGGTGCAATCGGCCAGGGCCTTGCGCGGTGGTTTGGCGTTCACGTTCTGAACTAGAGCTGTATGGTGTGTCCGAAGAGTCGGTACGGTCCCGCGGTAGCGGACGGGTCGCCGCGCTATTCACCCATTCGCTACCCGCGAGCGGTACCGCGTGATTGCTTTTGCGCACACGTTGTGGCGGATACAGCAATACCGGAAGCGCTCTAGAAGCTATGAACTGATGGACTCAAGCAGAAACGCTGCTTCTTTTTGACATTGTCATTCCTCGCGCCGCCGCGAAAGAGTATCGGTCTCCTCGCCTTTGCTTTGCGGCGCGGGGAATCTGCTGTTTGCTAACGCGAGGAACAGCAGATCCCCCCGGAGCGCAAACCCAACATCGTTGACTCCCTAAACTGGAACCTCGCGCTCCGAAGGATGACAACGCAATGAGAAATTCGTTATCTCCGAGAGCGGTCTCACAGCGACGGCAAAAATGCTGTGGAACTCGCCGTCTAGTTTTAACTAACCTGGAGCTACAAAACTCAGAGCGCGCATGCCGTTTGCGACTGCCAGTGGAGAGTGTTCTACCCGCATAAAATCTGCGCAAAATTCCCATTGAACAATTCCGCGATTCGCGATAGCATGCATTCTATGGTGGCGAATATAAAACGAACATCGGTGCCTATGCCTGAGCGTGTTCTCCGCAACTCCTGCGTGGCGGATTCCAATTGCCCGCACAGTGATTCACCAAACCTTAACTCCGGTTCGCGTCTCAATGGGGTTAACCCCCAGTCTCATTGGGGTTAACGCCGTGGAAAATCCGGGGTTAACCCCGTGGAAATCTGGGGTTAACGCCGTGGATATTTCGGCGTTAACCCCAACACGCGAACCAGAAGGCACTTCGTTGTATCCTCTTGAAGCTTCAGTGCTTGTGCTGCCGAATTCGAATTTTCCTCAGCTCGGAACTGAAAATTTTTCGTCGTTTTTTGTGCGCTAATCGCTGATCGGTGCCTCAAATTGTCGATTCCACAAACCTCATCCGACGTACAGGCGAAGGAGAAGGAGATATGTCTCAAGCAGGCACGCAGACCGCAGTAGCCACGTCCAGCAAGACGCTTTGGGCAGGACGCATTATCAGTGGGCTCCCTATTCTGTTTCTGTTGGCCGACGCTGTGGGAAAGCTCTGGCGTCCACTGCCGGCTGCAGTAGTCGAGGGCACGACCAAGGTTGGCTGGTCAGTAAGCGCGATTCCGCTAATCGGCGCCACGCTGCTGGTCAGCGTAATTTTGTACGCGATTCCGAGAACGTCTGTTTTAGGTGCGATCCTGCTGACGGGCTATCTCGGCGGCGCGGTGGCAACAAATGCACGCGTCGGCAATCCGCTGTTCGGCTACATTCTCACGCCGGTGTACGTAGGAATCTTCGTATGGGGTGGACTCTTCTTCCGCGACCCGCGCGTGCGCGCGCTGATTCCGTGGAAGGACTAGCGGTTTTGCGGAAAGCAACAGAACCGGGCGGCGGATCAGGCCGATGTTGCGGCTGTTCGGTTACGGTCAGGCGCTGGTTGAGAAAGGAACACCATGAGCGAAGCACAGAGTTCGCGTAACGTACCAAGGAGTATCGGAGCGGTAGTCGCGGGCATCGTAGTAGGCGCTGCCCTATCGATCCTCACCGACGTTCTCCTGCGCTCAGCGGGATTCTTTCCCGCTTTGGGAGTGCGCGTTGCGGATTCATTGCTGGCGCTCGCGACCGCGTATCGCACCGTCTATAGCGTGCTCGCGGCGTACGTGACGGCTCGCTTGGCGCCGCGACGACCTATGTTTCACGCGCTTGTAGGCGCAGCCATTGGAATTGTGGTGGCTACGATCGGAGCCATTGTGACCTGGAATGCCGGCCCGCAATACGGGCCGCACTGGTATCCGATCGCGCTGATCGTGCTCGCGCTCCCAACCGCATGGGCAGGCGGACGGATTCGCGAAGCACAAACGGCTAAAGCGAAAAGCACCGCCGCCAGCGCCGCCTGAGAGAAAGGACCAACTTCGATTATCTAGCTTCGAAGCAATGAAAGGACAAGCATGAGCAAAGTACGAGTGCTGGTGGGAACAAAGAAAGGCGCATTCATTCTTTCGTCAGACGGCAAGCGGCAGAACTGGGACGTAAGCGGTCCGCATTTCGCGGGATGGGAGATCTATCACATGAAGGGTTCTCCCGTTGACCCGAATCGGATCTATGTATCGCAGACGAGCGGCTGGTTCGGCCAAATCATCCAACGTTCCGATGACGGCGGCAAAACATGGTCTGCGCCTGGCGGTGGGGTTGAGACCGGTCCCGATGGATTTCCAAAAGGGCAGAGCAACAAATTCGTCTACGACACTTCGAACAAGGGCAAGCCGCTGACGACGCACCAGTGGTACGACGGCACGCAGCATCCGTGGGAGTTCAAGCGCGTTTGGCACCTCGAGCCTTCGCTCAAAGACGCCGATACCGTCTACGCCGGTGTAGAAGACGCGGCGCTCTTCCAATCGAAAGACGGCGGACACAGCTGGCAGGAGCTTCCCGGCCTGCGCGGTCACGGAACCGGACCAAAATGGCAACCCGGCGCCGGCGGCATGTGTCTGCACACCATCATCCTTGATCCCAAGAATCCTGGCCGAATCTACATTGCCATTTCCGCCGCAGGCGCATTCCGCACCGACGATGGTGGTGAAACCTGGAAGCCGATCAATCGCGGACTGCACTCGCAATACATCCCGGATCCGCGCGCCGAAATCGGACACTGCGTACACCACATCGCCATGCATCCATCGCGTCCGAACACGCTCTTCATGCAGAAGCATTGGGACGTGATGCGCAGCGACGATGGCGGCGATAACTGGACGGAAGTGAGCGGCAATCTGCCCACGGACTTTGGCTTCGTGATCGACGTTCATGCGCACGAGCCGGAAACAATCTACGTCGTGCCGATCAAGAGCGATGGAGAACACTACGTCCACGAAGGCAAGCTGCGCGTCTATCGCAGCCGCAAGGGTGGCAACGAATGGGAGGCGCTCACCAAAGGCTTGCCGCAGAAGGATTGTTATGTCAACGTACTGCGCGACGCCATGGCCGTCGATTCGCTCGACAAATGCGGCGTCTACTTCGGGACCACCGGAGGCCAGGTCTATGCCTCCGCCGACGCTGGAGACTCATGGATGCCGATCGTACGCGATCTTCCCGCCGTGCTCTCGGTAGAGGTACAGACGCTGTCATGATCCGCGTAGAACTCCCCTCGCACCTGCGCACACTCGCCAAAATAAACGGCGAGGTACGCCTCGAAGTGCCTGCTCCTGTCACGCAGCGCGCAGTGCTGGACGCTCTCGAAGCTCAGTATCCTGCGCTGCGTGGCACAATTCGTGACCACGATACTCTGAAGCGGCGCGCATTCTTGCGTTTCTTCGCGTGCGAGGAGGATTTATCGCACGAATCTCCAGACGCGCCACTGCCCGAGGCAGTCGCGTCAGGGAAGGAGCCGTTCTTGATTATCGGGGCGGTGGCGGGAGGATGATTTGGCTGAGTCGGTCTGGGTTTAGGGCTGTCATCCTGAAGCGCATCTTTTGCGCGAAGGATCTCCCGAGATGCTCTAGTCTTAAATGCTGTCACATGGCTCCTCCATCAAAACCTCGCAGTTTCGGCCGGAGAGCCCAAGGAGTGCGATTTAGTTTTAAGCATCGCGGGAGGTCCTTCGGCCAAGAGCGGGCCTGAGGATGACAGGTTTGTGGGTGGCAAGACTATTCTTTTGACGGCTTGCTCTTCGTCTCAGGCTTGCTCTCGGTTTTGCTTTCCGATTTCGACTCGCTGCTGGAACTCGCGGCTTTATCGCCCGACTTCGAATCGGCCTTGCTTCCCGATTTGGCGTAGTCGGTCACATACCATCCGCTGCCCTTGAATTGCACGGCAGGCGCATGCAGAAGCCGCTCGACTTTGCTTCCGCATTTGGGACACTCCGGATCAGGCGCAGAAACGCTCTGGATCTTCTCAAACCGATGATGGCATTTCTCGCACTCGAACTCGTAAAGAGGCACGGTTCCCCTTAAACAAACTGAAAATTAGCCGTAATCCCGATTCTAGAGGCTGAGAAAAATTCGCGTCAATTGTTGTTCGCGATAAGATTCGTCCAGACGAAGCTTCTTGCCGACTAATGTCTAGACACGGTGATGGAATGGACTTTAAGACATACGCATCAATCGTGCTAAGTAGCGGTGGAGACGCGACTGGCTCGCCGGCAGCTACGACTGTAGCGGCCATCGTTGGCGTGCTCGCGGCCACTGGCGTCTTGATCTGGGTCTTTGGCGCATGGTCCGAACAGCCGAACGCGCTGAACGAGACCCGATTTCGCCGTCGGATTTTAGTTTCAGGAGCGCTTCTCTATGGCGGGGCTGCCCTCTATGCCGTGATTTTAGTCGTCGCAGGAAGTGAACCTGTTCAGAGCTTACTCGGGCTTCCAATCTCGGCTTTGCTCGTCTGGTTTTTTCTAAGAGCCGCGCTAGGGACGAAAGTGCCAAAAGACGTGAGTAACCGACGCGATGCCACCTCGAACTTAGAAAAGTAAAAGGCTTCCCCCACCGGATTCAGGATCGTCTGGTCCGAAGGTCGAGACGGACGAGACCGAGGTGGTAAAGAAGCCTTCTTCTTCCGGCGATAAAGCGCCGGCTTTCCGCGCGGTGTAACGTCGTAAGAACTTATCAGTGCTGCGCAGGTTCGAGAACTACTCTCGACTCCAACATTTCAGCAAGTCTGGCTTGCACGTAACCGAATTAGATGCCGACCAGAGTCTTGGGTTGGATGCTCGTTCGCGCCATCGATCACATGTCTGAATAATGGCGAACGCCGGCCACTGTGGTCTGCTTCACTGGTGACGGCTTCTTTGCCGTGTTGTAATGATGAATGATCACATCCGGTCCATCATCGTAATCGTCTGCGGTGGCACGGCGCGATCGATGTTGCGGCACAAGAGTCGGACGCTGGGTTGCGGAAGCCTTGCGCAGCACCTGAGGAGAAACCGGCGCTGCAACGGGATGCGTGGTCACGGTCACACCGCCGGGCTCCAGGGAACGAGTCTGCTGCTCAGGCAGAACACTCGATGCCGGACGCCGCGCAAACGATATGCCGAGCACCAGCAGGACAGCCATGGCCAGGCCACCCAGCACGGCGACGCGCTTCGGCGTGAATTCTTCTGCCCAGTTGACTCGTTTCCACAATGGAACTGACGGAGCCCTCAGCGGTCGATCTGGCTTAGCCACGAATTGGATAGGCTCGCGCGGGCTGGAGAAAGCGTCCCTCTTTTCTCGCCACGCAAGTTCGCGTTGCACTGCGGGCACTTCAGTCTGCTGCAGGGCACTGGAAGCAGCCGAATCTTCAAGCCGCGAGTCTAGTTGCGTAGAAGCAGATCGCAGACTTTCCTGCTCGCGCTTCGATTCCGCGGCAATGGATTCCGCGCTGCGCAGAAATTCTTCTTCTTTCGCCCGCAGCCATTCTGCGGCCTGCGCGACGATTGCGGTCATCTTCACCGCAGCTTCGCGCAATGGAGCGACCAGTTGCCGGACTTCCTCTGGAGTCCGTTTGCGTGCTGTTGCGGAACCCGCGGCGTGCGCCGATACCGGCCACTCCTCGACCACAGAACGAGCCGGTTCCATTTCGGGAGCTTCGGAACGCGCAGCTACGAGCGGCTCGTCAGCAGTTTCGTCTATATGCGTGGTGAACTCAGGCGGTGCGTCGATTTCGACTGGCTCTGAATCCTGTTGCGGAAATTCCTCCGATGATTCATGAACGACATTGTCGCCGGCATGCTGCGGAGTGTAAGGCTCGAGCTGCAGCACATCTTCTTCTTCGTTGTGCTCATGCGCGACATCTTCCTGATACGGCTGGTCGGGCAGCGTAGATTCAGTTAGTACCTGAGCTTCAGCGGGCAATTGCGGCTCGGAATACTGAATCGCAGTTTCAGGCAGCACGACCTCTTGCTGCGGCTCAGCCTTTTGCAGCACAGGTTGTTGCGCGGGCGCGTTCTGCTCTGACTGATCGACGTACTCTGGTTCCGGGCTGCGGCGAATGCCAAGCATCTCGCCGATGCGGCGGAACAGCGGCATGAGGACGAACTCGCGCTCGGGCTCATAGTTCAGGTCGTATTCTGATCTGTTTTCGGCAGTATTGTGCTGCTCGGATCCTTCGGAATACTGCGTCGAGGAATGTTCGTCCGGACCAATGGCCGACATATGACCTTCTTTCACGCTGGAGGGGAGAAGACAGTCTCCGGGTTTCGACGGAAGCGGCGCGTCTGGTTTAGATGCGGAATGCAGCGCTGCTGTCGCCTTTCTAATATCAACACCAAGCGAAAGGCGAAAGTTTTTGCCTTTTTGGACTGACTGGACGTGGTGGACTGAGTGGACTGGGTGGACAGGTGCTAGCGTACCGGTTTGCGTGTTTGGCTACGAGGAGAGAAGCTCCAGCCTGGACGCCCGAGCGAATGCTTGCGCGAGTGGTCGCGGCTTCTCGCTTGGCTTTGGCTAATTTACTTCGGCGTAGTCGTTGCCGTCGGCGTATTGAATGCCGGCAATCATCTTGGCGCGGTACTGAACTTCCAGGTACGCCTTCAGAATCTCGATGTGCATTTGCTCGCGTTCTGCGGGCTGGCTGCAAGTTGTGCGGGCTTGGTCGAGGGCGAGATAACGGTCGTGGGCTTCGAGGAACTTGGAGAGGGCTGTGGCGGAGGTCATAAAGTGGAGCTCGTATATGCAATGTAGAAGGTTGCAACCGAGATAAGCTATCCCACGAAAGCCTTAGTGCCCTTAATAACGTTCTACTTAGGAAGTAACTTCGCGGTGATTCGCAAGTCACAGCGGATCTCTATGGACCTGGTGATTCGAGCAGCAATTCAAAGCGATCTGGACGCGGTACTTGCAATCGAGCAGGCTTCGCCCACAGCTGCTCATTGGCTGCGTGGGCAGTACGAAACTGCGATTAGCAATAATCAAAAGTTATTTCTGGTTGCCGTACGCAGGGGTTTGATTCTGGGGTTTGTTGTTGCCTCCACTGCAGTTCAAGAATGGGAACTGGAGAACATCGCGGTGCTGCCTTCTGCTCGCCGACAAAAGATCGGGGTGGGGCTGATGCAGGCGCTTATCTCGGCGGGGGAGCAGGCGGGGGCCGCGGAAATTCGGCAGGAGATCCGACGGTCGAATGTGGCTGCACACAGGCTGGGGCACCACGTCGGCTTTGTCCAGGATGGGCGCCGACGGGGGTATTACCGCGATCCTCAAGAAGACGCCTTACTCTTCAGATACTTAGTCCAGAGCAAACGGGAGACCCCAGACAGCCCCGCCGGCAGCTCCGAAAAATCTGGCAAAAACGGTTGAACCGACTCTGGTCGTGTGCTAACTTTCATCTCCCA
The DNA here is from genome assembly GCA_035764005.1 of Terriglobales bacterium. Lineage (NCBI taxonomy): Bacteria > Pseudomonadati > Acidobacteriota > Terriglobia > Terriglobales > Terriglobales bacterium. The sequence goes on along the minus strand of DASTZZ010000033.1, from coordinate 49,431 downwards.
AGGTCTGGGCAGGAGGTTCAAGGATGGCGACATCCCTCCGCGAAGAGCTCATTGCCAGCCACGAAGAGTTCCGTCGGCTGGCGCAGGAACACTCACAACACTCCCAACGTCTCGAATCTCTCCTCCAAAAGCGGTATCTCTCCGACGAAGAAAAATTAGAAGAAGTTAGGTTGAAGAAACTGAAGCTGCGTCTGAAGGATCAGATGGAGCAGATCGAACAGCAGCATCGACACCATCAGGTCGCCTGACCGTCGCCCGGCTCGCCCGATTCGAGCCGAGACAGCCAGCTTTATTTCCCAATTTGGCGAGCAAGCCTGAAGCAAGCCCGCGCACAGTCCTTCTATATCCCCTAAAGCCGATATAATCTGTTAATCCCCTATGGTTCGTGATGGCCTTTACTATGGCCTGGGCGCGGCAGTAGCGGCCGTGCTTCTGGGCTTGATTAACCCGTGGCTCGCTCTGCCGCCGGTGCTGTTGGGCGTGTTCTTTCTATGGTTCTTTCGTGATCCGGAGCGCGCTATTCCGGATGGGCCGGGCGTCGTGGTTTCACCGGCTGACGGCAAAGTTACCGCTGTGGGAGAGTTCATCGACGGAGGCCGGAAGAAGCAGCGGATCAGCATCTTTCTCAACGTCTTCAACGTACATGTGAACCGCGCTCCGATTGAGGGCACGATCACATCGCTCTTTTACCAGAAGGGGAAATTCGGAAACGCGATGTCGGCCGGTTCGTCGGACGCCAACGAGCAGAACATTGTGACCGTGAACGGCGATGGCCAGACCGTCGTCTTCAAGCAGATCGCCGGCTTGCTGGCCCGACGCATTGTTTTCAATCCCCGCACCGGCGACACACTGGCTCGTGGACAGCGGGTAGGGCTAATTAAGTTCGGCTCGCGCGTCGATGTGGTCCTGGACCAAAGTGTGGAACTCCGGGTAAAAGTTGGTGATCGCGTGGCCGGAGGTTCGTCTATTCTTGGAGTGCTGCGCGCCTCGGCAGATACCGGCCGCGCGGAATCTGCGCGATGAATCTGAGAACACCACGTCGGCGGGCGGACGATCCGCAACAGCCGTATCGCATGCGGCGGGGCATGTACATCCTGCCCTCAATCTTTACCGCCGGAAACATCGCTGCCGGTTATTTCGCAATCTCCCAGGCTGTTCAAGGTTCAGCCAACGCCGCCTTCCATTTTGATAACGCAGCTAAAGCGATTGGTTTCGCAGTACTTTTCGACGGCCTCGACGGACGCATTGCGCGCATGACTAACACCACCAGCGATTTTGGACGCGAGCTGGATTCGCTCGCAGACGTAATCACGTTCGGTGTTGCTCCGGCGATTCTTGCATGGATGTGGGGATGCCATCAGCTTCCTGAGTTGTGGAGTGCAGATGCGCGTCACAAGCTGATTCAATTCGGCGCTGTCGCGACATTCCTCTTTCTAATCGCAGGCGCCAGCCGATTGGCACGATTCAACATCAGCAAGAATCCGCAGCCGAAAAATCCCGGACGCCCGGGTCGGAAGTATTTTGTTGGAATGCCGATTCCTGCGGGAGCGGCCATGATCGCGGCGACTGTTCACTTTGTCGATGGAGTTCCCGTCGATACGTGGTGGATCACCGCGCTGTGGCTCGCTTTCGTCGTTTTGATCTCGTACTTAATGGTGAGTACGTGGCGCTTCTGGAGTCCGAAAGGGATCGACTTGCGCACGCGTCAGCCGTTCTGGTTATTTATTGTCATCGGCATCTCGATGTACCTGATCTGGTACTTCTCTGAATACTTCCTCTTTTCCCTCTCCCTGCTGTATCTCGTCTCGGGCGTGATTGCGCGGTTCGCTTATGCTCTCAAGCGGCGTCCGCCTGCGCCTCCCGCGTATGAACCTGAATCCCGCGTGGACATGGCATGAATCGCCCCGCCGGAGTTGCGCAGATGTTTCGCGTCGCGATCGTCGGCGCAGCTACTCTCAAAGGTCGTGAGTTGAAAGATGTCCTCGACGAGATGAATTTTCCCGCAGTCGATGTGAAACTGCTCGACGACGACGAGTCGCTGGGCCAGATCGACCAAGTGGGAGACGAAGCCACCTTCATTCAGCCGGCCGACCCAGAGCACTTTCGCAACGTGGATTTCGCATTCTTTGCCTCCGATGCCGACTTCACCAAACGCCACTGGGCAAGCGCGCTGCAGGCGGGGAGCACCGTCCTTGATCTGTCATACGCGCTCGATGATCAGCCTGACGTGACGGTTCGCTCGCCTTGGATCGAGAAGGAGATTGAACGGGAATCGGGTCAGCAATCGGGGCCGGAAGATCTCACAACCACATCAGTGGTCGTTGCGCATCCTGTTGCCACGGTGCTCGCCCTTCTGTTGCTCCGCGCACGAAGCTTGGGCGCAATCCAGACGGTCGCTGCAACTGTGTTCGAGCCCGTTTCGGAACAGGGCAAGCGGGGAATGGATGAGTTGCATCAGCAAACCGTGAACTTGCTCTCGTTCACGTCGCTGCCAAAGCAGGTCTTCGACGAGCAGGTCGCGTTCAATATGCTCGGGCGCTTCGGCGAGAGTTCGCGATTATCGCTCGCAGGAACGGAGAAACGAATCGCGCGTCACTTCGAGTCGCTCTGCAATGGACGCTTGCAGATGCCTTCGTTGATGGTGGTGCAGGCTCCCACCTTCCATGCGCATACGTTTTCCATCTACATTCAGTTTGGCCGCGACATTGACGCCGCAAGCATTGCGAAAGCCCTCGAGGGAGATCACGTAACCGTGATCGGTCCGGGAGAAGACGGACCGAGCAACGTGAGCGCCGCAGGTCAGGGCACCGTGATGGTCTCTGTGCGACCAGATGCAGCGAATGCCAATGGTGTATGGCTCTGGGCAGCCGCGGATAATTTGAAGATTTCTGCAATGACTGCTGTCGAGTGCGCTTCGACTCTCAGCACCATGCGCCCGTTGGGGAAAGTGCAATAAGGGCTGCTGGCCACTGGCTACTTGCTCCTGGCTAGCGTATGCGATCTTGAGACGAATATTCGTGGATACAGGACTGTTTCAGCTAAGAAGATTACCCGCTCTCTTGATCTGCTTCCTTATCTCCGGCTGCGGATATCACACCGCGAATCATGCTCAAATCCGCCTGCCTGCGGGCATCGACACCATTGCTGTTCCCATTTTCGGAAATAAGACCAACAGCTATAAGGCCGAACAGGTGCTCACACAAGCCGTAGTTCGCGAGTTCACCAGCCGCAGCCCGTACAAAGTGATTCCAGCCGACAATGGGGCAACCGATGCAGTTCTGGAAGGCACGCTGCTTACGACCAACGTCTATCCGCTGACCTTCGATTCACAAACAGGACGCCAATCGAGCGCGATCGTTCAACTGAACCTTAGCGTCAAGCTCGTCGACAAGCACGGGAAGACGTTGTTCCAGAATCCCAACTACATGTTTCGCGAGCAGTATCAGGTGAGCCGCGAAGTCACCAGCTTCTTCGATGAAAGTCCGCCGGCGGTCGATCGTCTATCGCGCGATTTCGCGCGCACACTGGTCGCCGACATTCTGGAGGGCTTCTGATGGCGGGCCGCAGCTTTGCCGCTACCGACCGCTTCGTTTCTGACGTATCCACTCGCAAGCTGCGTCCTGCCTATGTGCTTGTCGGCGATGAGGTTTTCTTTCGCGATCGTTGCCGCGGGGCGTTGATTCAGCATCTGGTTACGCCCGAGCTGCGCGATTTCAGCTTGCATGATCGCGATCTAAGCGAAACAAGCGTTGCAGAGATTCTCGATCTCGCACGCACACCGTCGCTGATGTCGCCTTTCCAGGTTTTCTTCATTCGCGGAGTGAAGGCGCTCTACAGCCGTGGCTCGCATCAGGAAGAGTTCGCGGGAATCGAGGAGTACTGCAAGAATCCCAATCCGGATGCGGTGCTCATCTTCGTTGCGGATCACATCAGCATTCCCGCCGACGCGCGCCGGATGGAGATGCAGGACAAAGATCGCTACGAACGCATCCGCGAAACTCTCGGTGAGTACTGCGCGATCATCGAACTGGCGCGTGTTGATGAGAGTGACGGGACACGATGGGTCATTGAACACGCGGCGCAAGAAGATGTGAAGGTCGATCCCGACGCGGCCCGCGAATTGGTCGACGCGCTTGGCGCTGACATGATGCTGGTCAGCAACGAACTCGAGAAACTCATTCTCTTTGTGGGAGCGAAGAAGCGCATTACTTTGGGCGACGTAGAAACCATGGTGCTCGCCGCGAAACAGCGCTCTCTATACGAACTGACCGATGCAATTTCCTCGAAAGATCGCGTGCGCGCGCTAGCAGTTCTCGATGCCATGCTGTCCAGCGAAGAAGGCGAAGAGGCCGCGATCGGGCATATCTACATGCTCGCCCGCACGTTCCGCCAGATGCTGGTGATTCTCGAGAAGAACGTGCGCGATTCGCGCGCGATTTGGCAGGCGCTCTGGCAAGGCTTCCGTTTGCCGCCGTTTGCTGCTGAGGACGTAATTCGACAGGCGCGACGCTACAAATCGCGGCGCGAGCTTACGCGCGCACTGCGTCTGCTTGCACGCGCAGACTTGGCACTCCGTTCCAATCCGACAAGCAAGCGCTTAGTGCTGGAAAAGTTAGTTATTGATCTGTGTGCGGAACCGGAACCACTGCCAACGATGTGGACACAAGAAGAGCTGGTTCTCTAAGACCTTTTTGGGACGAGAGTACCGGAAGGCTCGATCTTTGTTGTATGCTCGTCCTGCGACCCAATGATGCGTAAGCTGCTCGCCAATTCGATCTTGCTGCTCATGCTGGTGGTATTCTTTGCGCCCGCATTTGCGAACGCAGCGTCGGCAGCGCTTCCAGCCTGCTGCCGTCGCGGCGGAGCGCATCACTGCACGGCGGTTGCGCACGCATTAATTCCAGGCGAAACCTCGTTTCGAGCTGCGACTTCATGTCCAGTGTGGCACCCACCGGTGCTGGTTTCGTCGATCGCCGCTCTGCCGAGCTCGCAGTCGTTCGCATTGGATGTTCGGCATGAGGCGCTAGTAAATCGCGCTCACAATAGCGTCTATTCGTCCAGCGCCAGTTCCAACTGCCAACGCGGGCCTCCAGAACTCCTCCTGTAATCGCGCATCGCGCAGACGAATTATTCCGTATCTGCGATTTCGTATTGTCCAATAGGCAGTCGCGTTTTCGCGTTGCTCGTTCACCCGGCACATAAGTCGGAGTTGAGCGCTCTTCAATCGCGAAATCACGAAATCGCAAAATCACGAAATTATGAAGAGTCCGCCCGCAACAACCTTACGTTTCATTCAGAGGAGTCTCAGGTGCGACGCGTACTTGCCTTAACGTTATTATTGATTCCCAATTTGGTGTTCGCTTCAGTATTCGGCGTGGTGAAGGGAGTCGTTCACGACCCGCAGCATCGTCCTATTGCCGGTGCTCAGGTGTTATTGAAGTCGAATACGAGCGACTGGAAGGCCGAAGCTACTACGAACGATGCTGGACTGTTCCAGATGCAGACCGTCCCTCTGGGGGACTATTCCGTCACGGTAAGTGCACCCGGATTTGCTGACAACACGATCACTATTCGCGTGATAGACGGCAATGCCGAAGATTTGCATCTTCCGCTTGCAATTGCCGGGGCCAAAGAGACAGTGGAAGTCACGGGCGAAGCCGCAGCGGTGAACCCCTCATCGAGCACCACGCAAAGCATGATCAGCCGGCGTGAGATCAATGAAACGCCGGGCGCGGACCAGGCAAATTCTCTGGCGGCAATTACCGATTTTGTCCCTGGAGCATACATCGTTCACGATCAGCTCCACATTCGTGGCGGACACCAGGTAACGTGGGCAATCGACGGAGTTCCGGTTCCGAACACGAATATTGCCAGCAACGTAGGGCCGCAGTTCGATCCCAAGGACATCGATTATGTCGAAGCCGAGCGCGGCGGACTATCCGCCGACGCGGGTGACCGTACCTACGGCGTTTTCAATGTGATCACGCGTTCAGGGTTCGAGCGCAACAGCGAAGCCGAGCTAATCGCCGGCTACGGCAGCTACAACAACACAGACAATCAACTCAACTTTGGCAGTCATACCGATCGATTTGCCTACTACGCGAGTCTGAGCGGCAATCGTACCGATTTGGGACTCGAAACTCCGACTTCGAGTGTTCTGCACGATCGCGCGAATGGCTACGGCGCGTTCACATCGCTTATTTTCAACGCCACGCCTGTAGATCAACTTCGATTCGTGGGTTCGGTCCGCCAGGATCATTACCAGGTGCCGAATGACCCAGATCAGGTAGCAGCCCTGATCCGCGATCGCGAACGTGAGCAGGACGCCTTTGGGAACTTCTCCTGGATTCACTCGTGGTCGCCGAGTCTGGTCCTGACTGTCTCGCCCTTCTACCACTTCAACCGTGCAGCCTTCGAGGGCGGAGCCAATGAGGTGCCGAGCGCGACCGATAACCGCGCCTCGAACTACGCGGGCGGCCAGATTTCGTTGAGTGTGGCAAAAGGCAAACACAATGCCAGTGCGGGAATCTATGCCTTCGGGCAGCATGACAGTACGTTGTTCCGCCTGGTAGCAAACGACGGAGGCGGTGACGACTTCCGCCAGCGCGATCTTGTGAGTGGTCAGCTCGAAGCCATTTTTCTTGAAGATCAATACAAACTGAATTCGTGGCTGACTCTGAATGGCGGAATCCGACTCACTCACTTCTCTGGGGCGCTGAGTGAAAACGCCGCTGATCCGCGGCTCGGAGTCGCGCTTCGCGTTCCCACCCTCAACTGGGTGCTGCGCGCAAACTATAGCCGCTACTATCAGGCGCCGCCGCTTTCAACCTTGTCCGGACCATTGCTTGAGTTCGCAAGCGCGCAAGATCTCGGCTTTCTGCCACTCAAAGGCGAGCGCGACGAGCAACGCGAGTTCGGCTTGACCATTCCGGTGCGCGGATGGACGACCGACTTCTCATACTTCCGAACGGGCGCGCGCAACTTCTTCGATCACGACGTGATTGGGAACTCAAATATCTTTTTCCCGCTCACCATCGATCACGTTCGTATTCGCGGATTTGAAAGTACGCTGCGCTCGCCTCATGTCGCCGGACGCTTTGATTTTCATCTCGCATATTCGCATCAATCGATTGAAGGCAGCGGAGGTGTGACCGGAGGACTTACGGATTTCTCGCCGCCCGAGGAAGGCTTCTTCTATCTCGATCACGATCAGCGCAACACCTTGAGCACTGGATTGACGTCGAGTTTGCCGTATCGCAGTTGGCTGGCAGCGAATCTGAATTATGGATCAGGCTTCCTGAACGGCGACGGACCGGATCATCTGCCGAGCTATCGTACGATCGACGTGTCGCTCGGCAAGTCATTTGGCGAGAACTGGTCGGCAAAGGTAAGCGCATTGAATCTCACGAACAAGCGCTACTTCATCGACCTGAGCAATACGTTCGGGGGCTCACATTTCGCGAATCCGCGCGAGTTCTCGCTGCAGGTAAAGTATAGATTTCATTATTGAGGGATCATGAGAAGAGCGAACACCAAGGACACTAAGGTGAAAGAAGAGGTCATGAAGAACTGCAGGTTTTCCGTGACCTTGATTTTCACCTTAGTGACCTTCGTGTTCGCTCTTTTCTTTTTCGGCTGCAGCCACGAACCTCCCGCGAAGATTTACAAGCTCCACGGCAAAGTGATCTCGATCGACAAGCTCGGGCATCAACTGATCATCGATCACGATGCGATTCCGGGTTTTATGGACGCGATGACGATGCCGTATTCCGTGAAAGACGACGCCATGCTCGGCCAAGTGTCAGCAGGAGATGAGATCGAAGCTGATCTTCGCGTCCAGGAAGATAAAGCAGAAATCGTCGCGTTAAAGGTTCTGAAGCGGGCTCCTCCAGGAAGCGCTCCGGTACCGTCCACACAAATGCACGTGCCGAGCGTGAGCGAGCAGGTTCCCAATTTTGCACTCACAAACCAGAGCAATGCCCGCATTCACCTCAAGGATTATCGCGGCAAAGTTCTTCTAATCACATTCTTCTATACCCGTTGCCCACTGAACGATTATTGCCCGAAGGTGAATGAGAATTTTGCTGCTATCAACAAAGATTTAGAGAAGAACCCTGCCGTTTATGCAAAGACACATCTGCTGAGCATCAGCTTCGATTCCAAGCACGATACGCCTCCAGTGCTACGCAGCTACGGCGCTGCTTACACCGGGCGCTACACGAAAGAAGACTTCAAACACTGGGAGTTTGCGAGCGCTCCGGAAACGGAGATGAAGAGACTAGCCGACTTCTTCGGAGTGTATTACGAGGAAGATGGCAACCGCATCACGCATTCCTTGAGCACAACCGTGATTGGGCCGGACGGGAAAATCTCAGCCTGGTACCCGGGAAACAGTTGGAAGCCTGAAGAAGTTCTCGCAGTCGTAAGCCAGACAACTACGGCATCAACCTCACCAGCGCGCGACGCAAGCTCGCAACCCGCTTCGACAAACTCGAAGCGGCATTCGTGACGGGGCTGACCACGGGATCAAACCACGAGCGTTGGCGTGAACTGGATTTGCTGCTCTCAAGCGCAAACTGGTGAAGATAGAACTCAGTTGCGAATGGATGCGGATCGAGAGGCGCAGAAAAGTCGTCGAACGCTCCCAAAGGCAAATGTGATTGACTCTCGGAGAGAACCGGCTGCGTATGCGACGCTCGTGTTGGAATATCTGCCAACGCAGTGGCGGTGACGAGGAAAGCTACCAAAACGAGCAGCACTGGCGTTCTTCGGCGCACGGAAAAATTGTAGCCCGATTCGGCATCGATCCTGTGTCTCACGCCACAAAAAAATTCACTTAGGCGCGAGACGCCTCACTTCACCGCCGGAACTATCCAGCCTCTGCAGCAGTTCTTCGGCTGTTGCTCCCAAAACAGGATGCTTCACTCGAGCAGAAATTTCCGTCAGAGGAGCCAACACAAAGCGTCGCTTGTGCATCGTGGGGTGCGGAATTTGCAGGTCGCTGTCCTTGATAACCTCTGAATCGAAGAGAAGGATGTCGATGTCGATCGTGCGGGGACCTTTATTTATCTCACGGCTGCGCCCCAGTTGCGCTTCGATTTGTTGAATTCGCGACAACAACTCGCGAGCTGACAGCTGAGTTTCGAGTTTGACAACAGAGTTGACGAACCAGGGCTGTTCGCGCAATTCCATTGGTTCCGTTTCATAAAACGACGATACCTTTGCGATGTCACCCAATTTGCCCAGCAACCGAATGCACTTTTGCAGATTCGCGGCGCGATTTCCCAAATTGGAACCAAGAGATAGATAGACACGATGAGTCATCGCACATCACAGGAACGAGTTGTCGCAGGTGCTGAAGTCTGAATGGCGCGAAAATTCGGAAACCGAGCCTTCACTAAGAATCAAGTCGCGCCTCAAGACACTTCCTGCCATTCTCCACGTACTCCGTGCCTGCGTGGTGAAACGCGCCTCACCAGGCCTGCGCCGGCAAGCACCAGCACTGCGGGAAAGCATTCGAGCGTATACCTTGGCTCCGGATTTGGCAGCGTGGCAAGTAGCACCGACCGGCACAGAATAAACAACCACAAGATCGCTACGCCAGGCATCCGGTGGCGAACGGATAAAAGTGCTGCTATCAAATAAAAAATGTCGAGCAATGCGAGCGCTATGGAATTGAGCGATTCCAGGGGAACGTCCTGCCAGTTCCACCAGTCGAGTTCAAGATTGAGCATTTCCGTTCTGGGACGCAGCCATATGTCGGCTACTCTCGCAAGTGGAAGGCCGAGATAGTATCGGAGCGGGCGCTCCCGAACTCGTTCTCTCGCGAGTGCAGCGAATTCGGCGTCCATCTGCGGAGTTAATTGGGGAGAGCGATTGTATGCAGTGATCAGCTCCTGGGTACGCCGCATTTGTTCTGGGTTGTCGTACGCGCGTGCGGGTATGTCATTGAGGTCAATCGGATCACCCAGACCCTCGGTCGAGACATTCCACTCCACGTCCATTACCGAAATGAAATCGACTACCCAGGTCTTGCACCAGCGGTCGAATCCCTTGGGCACATACTCGGTCGGGAGCTGTGCGTAAAACGGAGCCAGCGGTTCGACCTGATGCAGGGTGCGCCAGTTGCGAATCGTCCAGGGCAGCAGTGGCAGCAGTGACACAACCCCGAGCAGAACGGCAGACCAGAAATATTGGACCTGATGCATCCGAAAAGCCAAATACAAAAGGTAAATGCCTGTCGCGGCGAGTAGCACTCCTCCATCCGGTCGCAAATAGATGCTGAAGGCAATTCCGAATCCGGAAATAACCCAATCGCTTATCGCGAAACTGTGAGCTACATCCCAAGGCGGTACGACATTCATTCTTTGCACTGCGCGCAAGGCAAAGAAGAGCACAACCGCCGCGCCAAAAGTCGCAAGCGTTTCCGGAAGAGGAGTTGCCGTATAGTTCGCCGTGAAAGGGCACAGGGCTGCCAGCACAAAGGCTACCTTCGCTGCGCCGTCGGACCATAGTCGCCGCGCACCGGCAGCAATCAGAAAACAGGTGACAAGATCGATGACAAGCTGAACACGAACTACTGCTCCGTAATGCTCGATGCCAAACAGTCGAAAGCAGGCGGCGAGAAATGCAGGATATCCAGGCATGCGGATATCCACCGGGAGAATCTGGCGGTTGTCGCTGATTCCATAGACACCGTGGATGAGCCAGGTTTTGGCTAAATCACCGTAGACGAGGGAGTCTCCCTGAAAGAGAAAATGCCAATGCAGGAAATAGCCGCGCAGGAGGAATCCAAGCACCGTAAAACAAATAAAGAACAGCTTGTTTCGGCGGAGGAGTAAGAGCATTCGTTTGATCGGGCGTGGATGAAGGCTATCTTACCTTCCGCATCTGCAACCAAGAAACGGAGCCGGCCGCGACCGTCTGCAGCCGTCTATTGTTGCAGCTGCTCTTCACGAACCACAGAAGATTCTCGTATCGTTCGGAGTTGGCCATTCGGCCATCTCCGCCACACTGGCTACCACCACCCCAACAGCCGCAACATCGGCGTCTGTCGGGGACCCCGGCTGCCGCCAGCGGTTCCCTTACCACACGGTGCACGTTTTCTCCGGCGCCATCGGTGTTCCGACTTTGCAGGAGAATGCCTTGCGGAATTCAGGCAGATTTACCACTACGCCATTGACTCGGTACTGCACCGGCGAGTGTGGATTGGTTTGCGCGATCAAGCGCAGAATTTGCGGAGTGTAGTTTTCGCACCAGCCTTGTCCGTAGCTGATGAAAAAGCGCTGCTCGGGTGTGAAGCCATCGACCGGCTTTGGATTCTCATCGAGACCGGCTTCATGCGAGAGGTAAGCCATCCAGGCAAGCTTGAGACCGCCGAGGTCCGCGACGTTTTCTCCCAGGGTGAGCTTGCCATTTACATGAACGTCATCAGTGGCGATGAAACCGTTGTACTCATCCACCACACAAGCGACGCGCTGCTCGAACTGCTTCGCATCTTGCGGAGTCCACCAATCTTCGAGATCGCCTTTGGCGTCGAACTGGCGGCCTTCATCATCGAACCCGTGAGTTAGCTCGTGGCCGATTACGCCACCGGCATCTCCGTAATTCACCGCGTCGTCCATCGTACTGTCGTAGAACGGAGGCTGCAGGATTCCCGCAGGAAAGTTAATGTCATTCATCTGCGGGTTGTAGTAGGCGTTCACGGTTGGCGGAGTCATGCCCCACTCGCCGCGATCGACGGGCTTGCCGATTTCATCGAGCTGGCGATGTGACTCGAAGATTGCTCCCCGCTGGAAGTTGCCGAGGGCATCGCCGCGAACGACCTCGTACTTCGAGTAATCGCGCCATTTGTCTGGGTATCCGATTTTATTGACGACGGAGTGCAGTTTCTCGAGTGCCCGCTGTTTTGTTTGCGGAGTCATCCAGTCAAGCTGTTCGATATCTTTCTGCATCGCGTTCTCGATGTCATGGACCATCCTCAATGTGCGCGTCTTACCTTCCACGCCGAAGGTTCGATCGACGTATGCCTGCCCAAGTGCTTCGCCTAGATTGCGATCGGTGTAGCGCACGCAGCGCTTCCATCGCGGCTGGAGTTCCTTTGCGCCTTGAAGAGTCTTGCCGTAGAAGTTGAAATTCTCATTCACAAATGCTGAAGGAAGCATTGGCGAAAACGCATGAACGGTCTGCCAGCGAAGATAGGTTTTGATGTCGGTGAGACTCTCGTTCTGCAGTACCGATTCAAGACCTTTAAAGAATTGAGGTACTACAACGTTCAGCGACTGAATTGGAGGAGTTCCTACGTCGCGCATATAAACCGCCCAATTGAAGGCGGGATCCATTCCTTCCAAATCCTTCACGGGCATGCGGTGATACAGGTTCGACGGCTCGCGGCGGTCAACGACATTCAGTGAAGCCTTGGCCAAATCGGTTTCGATACGCATGACGGTAGCCGCATCGGCTGCGGCTTGCGTTGGCGACTCCCCGAGCAGCTTGAACACATTGGTCACATGCTGCACGTATTCTTTGCGAATCTCTTCGTCTTTCGCTCCGGTGCGCGTGTAGTAATCGCGCTCCGGCAGGCCGAGACCTCCCTGATCGGCTTCGGCGATTTCCTCGTTGGCATTCTTGAAGTCCTGGTCGGAGCCGTAGCTGAAGAGAGCATCAACATTCTTCAGGTGAAGATCGGCAATAAGCGGAGCAAGGTCTGCTTTGTTCTTGATGGCTGCGATGCGATCGAGCTCCGGCTTCAGCGGAGCCAGTCCCTTCTTCTCGATGGCCGATTCGTCTATGCATGACGAGTAGAAGTCGCCGATCTTCTGATCGACCGCGCTCCGCTTCGGATCGTTCACCGAAGCTTTCTCGAGAATGTCTCGAAGGATAACGCGATTGCGTTCGGCGAGTTCGGTATCGCGTCCGTAGGAGCTCTGATCCGGTGGCACCGGATTCTGCTTCAACCATCCGCCACAGGAGTATTGGTAGAAGTCCACACATGGATCGATGCTCTTGTCCATCAAGTTCGGATCGAGTCCTTTGAGGTGGAGGAGATGACTCTCTGGAGCAGTCGATCCGGACGATTGAGGCGCGCTTTGTGCGACGGCGACGGACGCAAGCAGAGCGATGACAAGGACGCGAGAACGCATAGGTCTCCTTGAAGAAAGACGAGTGTAGCAGGAGGCAAGAACCGCCGCCGGGTAGCTGCGTGTTTGCGGCTGCGAATGCGAGTTGCTTGATTTTTCCATGACTGACGGTCTCGTCCACGCGCGATGCAAGACAGCTGTCCCTCGATTCAGACGATCTGTCCCTAACCTAAGTTTTTTTCTTATTACTTCGGTTTGCCAATCTGCTGCCGAATCATTGAGGCCGTGGCGACCCGGATGTTACGGTCGATGCAACTGGCTTAATCCAGCCGACACGCTCTAAGCAGTTCCGCTAGGGCTTCGCGCAGGTCGGTGGATGCCTTTCGCTGAGCGACTCGGTTACGAGAATCAGCGAATCAGGAAAGCGGAAGATCGCGCTCCCCCAAGGTGCGAGGTTTTCTCTCCCGCGAGCGTTTACGAGCCAAACAATTTTTTGGAGAACACTCGAAATGAGTCGTCGTTTTAGAAGTGTATTTTTATCGCTCCTGGCCGCATCCCTCATCGCTCCGATGCTCTCGTTTGCACAGACGAGCCGAGGCATGATCGCGGGAACCGTTACTGACACCACCGGCGCCGCAATTCCGGGCGCATCGGTTACAGCCGTTAACAAAGACAATGGACTGAAGCGCAGCGTTGTCACCGGACCCACCGGCGCGTACCGCATGGACGCCATGGACCTCGGCGCTTACACCATCACCGTGAGCAGCAACGGATTTGACACGCTCACCCTCGACAACGTCGCAGTTCGTGGTTCGGTAATCACGCCGGCGGATGCAACGCTGCGAGTTGGCGTTAAGAGCGAGTCTGTCACTGTCGAAGCAACGAACAACGGCGTTGAGACACAGACGGCAGCCATCACACACACCATCAGCAACAAGGAAGTCACCAGCCTTCCCATTCAGAACTTCAATCCAATCTCGCTGGCGACGACTCTTCCCGGCGTTGCCGATGTGAACGAGACTGGACGCAACTTCGCGAATGGAACGGGCTTCTCCGTGAACGGGCTTAACACGCGCTCGAACAACTTCCTGATTGACGGTCAAGATAACAACGACAACGGCGTGCAAGGTCAGGCGTTCCAGCCGATCAATCCGAACGCTATTCAGGAAGTCTCGGTGTTGACGAACTCCTACTCGGCCGAATTCGGACGCGGTGGAGCTTCGGTCACCAACGTGATTTACAAGAGCGGCAGCAACAATTTTCACGGTTCAGTTTGGGACAACTACAGCGGTTCCGGACTGAATTCGGTCGATGCGCAGTCTGGACTTGCCGGCGCGACTTCGAACGACAAGGCTCGCTACGACACGCACACTTTTGGATTCGCAGTAGGTGGTCCCGTGGTGAAGAACAAGCTGTTCTTCTTCTTCACTCCGGAGTGGCAGCGCTTTTACGGCAACTCGACGCCAGCCGTGATCGCCGCCCCGACAGCTTTGGGCGCATCGCAGCTTCAGGCGTATGGAAGCGCAAACGCCAACCTGTTGCTGCAGTATTTCGGCAATCTGCGCGCCAGCGGCAACACCTTCAACGTGAACACGCAGAGCAACGGTGCCGGACAGAACATCGAATTCGGCCTGGTGCAGCGCACGCCTCCTCCGCAACAGCAGCCAGACACACAATACAGCTTCAAGGTTGATTACGTTGCCTCTGAGCGCAACGTGATCGCCGTGCGTTATCTGCACGACTACAACAAAGTAAGCCCGGACTTCTACAACAATCCGACTTCACTCCCTGGCTTTGACACGAATCAGGGTGGACCTTCGCAGAACATCGGCGGATCGTGGACTCACACGTTCACCCCGAATGCGGTAAACGAATTCCGTTCGTCCTATGGCAAGTTCGATTTCGAATTTGCTCCTGAGCCGGACAGCTTGAAGAACCCCCTCTACACCGAGCCTCGCATCACCATCAACGGCATCTCGCGTCTGTCCCTGCTCGGTGTTGCTCCAATCGTGCCGCAGGGACGCGGTCACCAGACCTATCAGGAACAGGACGCATTCACCTACACTCGCGGCAACCACACCTGGAAGCTGGGCGCCGATGTTGCGCACCTGCTGGTGAACGATCACATTCCGTTCAACTACTTCGGAACTGAAACCTACAATGCCGGCGGCGGATTCACTCCGTTCGGCAACTTCCTCGACGACTTCACAGGGCTCGGCACCTTTGGCGCAATCAGCTTCGGTAGCCCGGTAGCGGCGCCCAAGATGACGCAGCAGGGCTACTTCCTCGAAGATACATGGAAGGCTCGTCCCAATTTGACACTCTCTCTCGGGCTGCGCTATGAGTACGCCGGCAATCCTGAAAATTACGAAGCGTATCCCGCGTTTAATCTTGCGAACGGTCCGTTCAACAACTTGACCGATAAGGTCATGGTGAAGAACGACACCAACAACTTCGGTCCTCGCATTGGCGTGACTTACAGCCCGAACTTCTTGCCCGGCATTCTAGGTGAGAAGAAAACTGTGTTCCGCGGCGGCTTCGGCGTCTTCTATGACTCGTTCTACACGCTGATGCTCGACAACGTGCAGGCCTCCGCTCCGAACGCGGTTGCCGATAGCATCGTCGGAACCAGCGGACGCGGACTCGCCAACGCGAGCACGTTGATCGCGCAGCAAAGTCCCGTTTTGAATCCGCTCGCTGGACAGACTTCGGTGGCTTCGGACCTGCAGAACCCGAAGATCTATCAGTGGAACCTCGACGTACAGCGCGAACTGCCGGCATCGATGATCATGACATTGGCATACGTGGGGACTCGCGGCGAGCATCTCTTCGAGTCCGACACGATCAACGCCTTTGCCGGGTACGATCCGAACGCACTGGGATCTGGCGCGCTTGCATACTTGCCGCGCCTGAATCCCGCACGTGGACCGATCACGGTTCGCGATAACAGCGGCGACTCGCACTACAACGGCTTGAGTGCCGAAGTGGAGCGTCACTTCGCTCGCGGGCTGCTATTCCGCAGTGCTTACACCTTCAGCAAGGCAATCGACAACGGCTCCGACGTGTATTACGGTCTCGGCACCTTCACGGTCGTTCCGCAGAGCCCGTATTTCCCTGATGGACGCAAAGGCGAGCGCGCACTCTCGGCGTTCGACTCGCGTCATCGCTGGGTAACGAGCTTCGTTTACTCGGTTCCTGGATACAACTCGAATAGCAATCAGTTCACCCACGCTCTGAGCCTGCTCAGCAATGGATGGGAGTTCGCGAACGTGCTGAGCTTGCAGTCGGGTGAGCCGGCGACGATTTCCGTCGCGGGGATCGACACCAATGGCGACGGTAATACCGCCAACGGGCGCCCCTTCCTCGGCAACGTTACTGCGCCGATCACCTCTGTGGGCATCGATGGAATCTTCGTCGGTGGCACCCCGGGCACCATCTACAACAACGACACGGGCGCTCCGACCACTGCCAGCAACGTTCACTGGATCGTCGCTCCTGGAGTGGGCAATGTGGGTCGCAATACTTACATCCAGCCAGGCTCCTACAACCTGAACACTGCAGTCACGCGCACGATCAGGATGCCGAAGTGGGAAGGGCAGGAGCTTCGTCTGCGTGCTGAGTTCTACAACGTGCTCAATCACGCGAACTACGACTACACGCCTGGAATTGACATGAACGTGCTCGATGGCACCGGCAGCTTCCTGAACCTGCAGCAAGGACGTCAGGGGCAGCGCGTCGTCAAGGGCGTGTTGCAGTACACGTTCTAATCAGCATCCACGCTCGCGATAAAGGCCAGCCGAAAGGCTGGCCTTTTGTTTTCGTATGGCGCGGAGCCGGGTACCCTCGCCCGGGTGTTGATTGTGATGCATTTCCGGTCTCCTCCTGCTTTAGGTGCTGCCACGCAAAACCCGGCCGAGGGCGGCCGGCCCCACGTTGAGTTCTCCCCACAGATTAAAAAATTACGAAAATGAAATTTCATTGCGGTGGATTGGTCTTGTCTTGGGCCTGTATCGTGTCATCGGAGTTTTCATTTTCGTAAGAAGGGGACAACTAATGACACCAGGAGAACGACTTCGTAAGCTCCGCGACAAGCTCGGATTTACTCTGAAGGATGTGGAGGACGCCAGTCTGCGCCTTGCAGCTGACCGGGACAACATGCGCTATTGGGTGGCGCAGAGCCGGCTGTCAAATATTGAGAGCAAAGGCGTCCTGCCGGGAATCTACAAGCTCGAAGCGCTCGCCATTATCTATCGCCGCAGTATTTGCGAGCTGCTGGAGTGGTATGGCATCGAGAGACAGACTATCAGCACCGTGGCTCCGGTGCGCAAGACTCACCTGATAGAGAATGCCCGCGTCGAAACCTGTGAACTTCCTGTCAGGCTTGATCCTCTGTTCGATGACAAGAAAACCAGTTACATCCGGCGCATGATTCAGGAATGGGGCGTGCGGCCGATCGCTGCGCTCCACACGTTGCAAAATAGTGAATATACATACGGTTACGTGGGAACAGAGGACTATACCCTTTACCCGATGATTCTGCCCGGAAGCTTTGTCCAAGTGGATCCGAAGCTGACTTCTATAGAGACAGGGCCATGGGTTTCGGACTTTGAGCGGCCAGTGTATTTCCTCGAAACCCACGACAGCTACATCTGTGGATGGTGTGCACTGATCAGCAGCCGTGAAATTCAGGTACAGCCGCACGCGCTATCCGGATTGCCCGCGCGCAATTTCCGCTATCCCGATGAAATCGAAGTAGTTGGACGCGTTGTAGGGATTGCAATGAAACTCAAGAGCGCTTTGCGCGAGCCTGAGCGAGAGACCTCAGCGATTCCAGTACAAAGTTGAAGTGCTCGTGGCTATGTGAGGGCCATTCCGAGGTGCGCACTAGAGGAGTGGAAAGCAGGTATTCCACGAATTCTGTCGGCGACTGGCCCTCCTCCTCGGCTCCAAGTTGAAGATCGCCAAGGAGTTCGGCTAAATCCGTCTGGAGCACTGTCTCCAGCACCATGCGATGCGAATGGTGGAAGGCGCGCGATACTTCCTCGTCGCCGAATTCACGCGCCAGACCCCAATGGCGATAGTTTCCGGGGGTCTGCTGAAGGCTGGCGAGGTATGCAAGGCGCGCGAACTGACCTTGGATGGCGGAGAGCGTCCGAGAAGCTTCGTGGCCGACCGGATTCATCATAAAAATTACAAATATGTAATTTGTAAAACCAAAAGCAAAATCACCCAAAAATCACTACCAAGCAAGACCATCACCGTGCATATCGACAAGGAGGTATCGCACTGTGAAAAAACTCGGTCTTGTAGTTCTAACTCTCGTCCTCACGGCACCAATCTCGCGGCAACTCTCTGACAACCCAGGACCAATGCCAATTTGTCCCCCGGACAACCCGACTGGATGTGTCATCGGCGATAACCCGCTCGCTCTGCCGTAAATTCAGTGGTACCCTAGCCAGCGCAGATGCGACTGGCTCTATACGCGTTTTGGCTGCTTCCCATTCCGGTCTTGGCTGCTATCGCGGTCGCCATGTACCGGAGGAAGCAGCATACTTCTTATCCGATTTTCTGGGCCTATGCTTCCTTTCAATGCCTCAGGCTGGTCATAGAGTTTATATGTAAGTTGATTTCTTACAAAGCGTATTTCTATTCGTATTGGACTACCAGCTTCCTCAGCGTTCTTCTGATACTGCTCCTCCTGCGTACAGTTTTTGTACGCTTTCTTGAAAAATACCCTTCGCTTGATGGGGTCCGCCGCCATGGATTTGAGTTTGTCGTCTCGGCAATTTGGTTTACTGGAGTGGCTCTAAACCTGGGGTTCATGCGCGATCAGGCATGGCCCCAGAGGGTCACCCGAGCCGAACTGATCCTCAGTTTTACCGAGGTTGGACTCTTCGTCTTCGTCTTGATAACGACGCTGATCCTCGGAATACGATGGAGAGCCGCCCACTGCGGAATCGCAGCCGGGCTCGGCTTGCTCGGGGCAGCTGATCTGATCGTATTTACGGGACTCTCCTGGGTAAGCACTTTCTCTCAGCCGGCGATACTTGCGAGCTGGATCGAAACCCTAGCTTTCGACGGCGCGATAGCCATCTTTGCCTTCTACTTCCTCCGCAGTCCTGTGACCGAAACAGTCGCTACAGATGTGCGCCCTGAGCTCCTGGAATGGGCTGAATCGATGAGAGGAGCGGTGCGTAAGTGACCTTCACGATCGTTGCGGTCCTGCTGCTGATTCTTGCGAATGTCCTGCTGGTCAAGCTATTGCTTGGCGCAGTTCGTCACCCGGCGAATCTCGTGGAACTTTTGGATCACCTCGAACCGGTCAACGCAGCTTCTTTTCGTCACCTGGCCTCTTACAGCGACGATCATTACCTTCGCGCCAACGTATCCAGGAAGGACTACCTACGCCTGAAACATCTGCGCCTGAAGGCGGTTCACGCCTACTATTTGTCGGCTTTGCGCAACTCATCATTGCTGCTTGCATATGGTGAAGTGCTTGCCACGAGCCAACATTCGAGCTTTGTGGAGTTCGGCTCCGAAATTCGATCGTCTGCCATGGAATTACGCATGGCTCTTCTGCGAGGCTTGTTCGCGATCTGGATCTGCTATTTCATCAATTGCGAGATTCCCTCCTGGCGGCACATCACAGACCTCTACAACCAGGTTGGTTCGCGCCTCAGCCTGTTCTGCGAATCCAACTTCCCCGACTTGGAACACGCCGTGGTCGAGCATTTCTGGTACTGAACCGGAAACCAAAACACCAGACGGATCGCACGGATTTCACAGATCACACTTGTGAAGTAAGAATTGATCGAGCGGCGTGCTCACCTGAGCGTAAGAAAGCAGACAGGCTCTCAGTTCAATCCGTAAAATCCGCGTGATCCGTGTCATGTCCTTCGGTACGGGTTCTATCCTGCTGGGGATTACAAGCCCCCTGGTCAAGTGATAGATTTCCTACACCCCCGCTGTCGCGCCTCATTATGGTCCTTGTTCTAGAGCCGCCGCAAAAGATCGCGCTGTTGGTGATCGATGACGAACCGCACGTCGCTGAACTGATGCCGGATATCTTCAGCGACATGCCGCTCGATGTCCTCGTGGCGACCGATGCCAAAAGCGGAATCAGAATGCTCGTTCAGCATCATCCGCGGGTCGTCATTCTCGATCTGCACCTGCGCGACACGAGTGGGATGAAGGTGCTCGAACAAATTGCGGAATTTGATTCGCGTATAGAAGTCATTCTGCTGTCCGGGGACTATTCGTCTTCGCTGGCCATTGAAGCTATCGAAAAGGGCGCGGCAGATTTTCTCGGCAAGCCAATTCCCGTGACGGAACTTCGAGCGCGTGTTGAACGCTCCCTCGACGCCGCCGAGAAGAACCGCCGAACGAGCGAGCTCGACGCCGAACTCGCTGCCTCTTTTCGATTTCAGGGAATGGTTGGGCGCAGTCCTCGAATGCTGGAACTCTTCAACAAAGTGGCGCGCGTAGCTCCGCATTTCCGCACCGCTCTGGTAAATGGTGCTCCCGGAACAGGAAAGAAGACTATCGCCCGCGCGCTGCACAAGCTCTCGCCGGCTCACGATGGTCCCTTTCTGGTCGCCAACTGCGCCAGTTTGCGAGAGTCGTCGGCCGAAAGAGAGTTTTTTGGATCCGAAAATTGGTCATTGCCCGGTTTGCTGAAGGATGCATCCGGACTGCTCGAGCGCGCCCATCGCGGGACACTTGTCCTCGATCACATCTACGAAATGCCCCTATCTCTACAGTCGAAGCTTCTGCGTGTACTTCAAAGTGGCGAGCTTCAGCGGCTGGGCTCGACGACTCCGAGGCGAGTCGACGTACGGATGATCGCGACGACTGAACAAGATCTGTGCACCGCCGTGGCAGACGGACGGTTCCGCGAAGACCTCTATTATCGTTTGTCACCGCTCCACTTGAAGCTTCCCAGCCTCCGAGAACGAGCGGAAGACCTGCCGCTGCTGCAGCGCCACTTTGTCGAGGAGTATGCAGATCAATACGGCAAACCGATCACCGGTCTCACGCGGCGTGCGCAGGATTTGTTAATGCATCATCGCTGGCCGGGGAACGTTCGCGAATTGGAGGAAGTGATCGCAGCAGCGGTGAGACGCAGCGAAGGCGAAGTACTCGACGTGGGCCACTTCCCCGTTGCTTTGAAGGCCGACCCAGGGGCGGCAGCAACGATGATGTCTTTGCACGAAGCACAACGACAATACGTGCATGAAGTACTGCAGGCCGTGCACGGCAATGCTGGACGTGCTGCCGAGATTTTGAGGATCAGTCTCACGGACCTGTACGATATCCTCGCGCAAGGCGATACATCCGAAGCAAGCTAAGCTGATTCCCGTCTGGGTTAGACCGAAAGTAACTACATCCTGCTACTCTGAAATTTTTATCGCAGAAAGCGCGTGAGATAATCAAGCTACCCCCAGTCTCAGAGGTACTCACGTTCTTGAAATTCCGACTCACTCTTGTTTGCGCGCTTGCATTCACACTGGGCTGCTCAGCCCAATCCAATAAAAGCACCGACGCGGCGGCCTTAAATCGCAGGATCGCGCAGAAGGTGCGCAGCACGTTTCAGCTTCCGTCGTCACTTGAAGTCTCGGTTGGCAAGCGTAGCCCAAGCGAAATTCCCGGGTATGACATGGTTCCTGTAACGCTCTCCAACAGCAGTCATACCAGCACGCATCAGTTCCTCATTTCCAAAGATGACAAGACGCTGATTGAGTGGGAGAAGCTCGACATCAGTAAAGACCTGATGGACACGATCAACACCGAAGGCCGTCCCGAAAGAGGAAACAAGGATGCCAAGGTGACCATCGTTAATTACGACGATTTTGAATGTCCGTTCTGCTCGCGGATGCACCAGACGCTCTTTCCCGACCTGATGAAGAGCTACGGCAGCCAGGTCAAAATCATTTACAAGGACTACCCTTTGGTTGAGATTCATCCATGGGCCATGCACGCGGCCGTAGATGCTAATTGCCTTGCGGCTCAAAATGGCGATGCCTATTGGGAGTTCGCTGATTACATCCACGCGAATCAAAAGGAAATTAACGGCGAAAAGCGTGATATTGACCAGGAGTACGGACGAATCGATCAACTCACGCGGGATCTTGGTACCAAGCACAAGCTCGACTCGGCGAGTCTCGATGCCTGCATCAAGAAGCAGGATGACACTGTTGTGCGCGCCTCGATGAAGGAGGGAGACAAGCTTGGCGTCGGCGCCACTCCCACTATGTTCGTTAACGGAGAGCGCATTGAGGGAGTCGTGTCTGAGGCTGCATTAAGTTCAGTGATCGACCGCGCTCTGAAGGATGCCGGCGAAAATCCGCCACCTGCGCCTAAGGCTTCCGCTTCCCAATCGCCTGCTCCGGCGGCTTCGCGACAAAATGGACCGCAAACGGCTGAGAGTCAACGTCCACACTGACGTCACGAAACAAAGATTCTTGGATTTACTCCAGTGCGTCAAAGCGGTGAAAATCTCGGCGAGGGCGTCCGGCTCCTCGCGGTACTGTACAATCCCTTCGTCCGTCCCATTGCACATGCTCTCGGGAGCTCTTGTTTGAATTCGGTTCGCGCTTATCTTTTCCCAACATTACTGCTGGCAACCTGCGCGCTTGTGAGCGGTTGCTCGCGCGGAAGTCATGGCGCCGATGTGATGGCCAAAGTGAACGGCCATCCGATTAGCCGTGCCGAGGTCGAGAAGTATTACGAAAATCAATCGGCGGGCGCTCCGCAAAAACCAACGGGCGAGCAAGAAGAGAGTCTGCGCCTGAACATCCTGAAGCAGCTCATCGATCAGGAGATCATGATGCAGCGTGCGGAGAAGCTCAACCTGGTCGCCACCGACGATGAAGTCGATCGCAAGCTGAACGAACTCAAAGCGCCGTACACGCAGGAACAGTTCGAGCAGAAGATGAAAGACAGTCATATGACGCTCGACGACCTCAAACGCGACCTGCGACGAAACCTCACCATTGACAAGGTTCTTAACAAAGAGATCACATCGAAAATCAACATTACCGACAAGGAAATCACGGACTTCTACAACGAGAACAAAGCGCAGTTCAATCTGATCGAGCCGCGCTATCACCTTGCGCAGATCGTCGTCAGTTCGCAGCCGGCGCAGCAGGTAAGCAATCTCAAGAACGACAAAGCCCAGAACGAAGCCGAGGCGCGCAAGAAGATCCAGATGATCGAGAATCGTCTGGAGAGCGGAGATGATTTCGCCCAGGTCGCGATGAACTACTCCGAGCAGCCGGACACCGCAGGTAACGGAGGCGATATGGGCATGATCTCGGAATCGCAACTGCGTACCAATCCAGAAATCTACGCGGCGGTTTCTAAATTGAAACCTGGCGAGATCAGCCATCCCCTGCCGGTGGTCGATCCCAATACCAAGAAGGTGATCGGATACAGCATCGTGCGGCTAATCTCGAAAGAGCCGGCAGGACAACGTGAGCTGAACGATCCGCGTGTGCAGCAATTCATTCGCGAGCAACTTCGCGACAGCCGCGAACAGCTTCTCAAATCTGCGTACTACGACGTAGTGCATAACGAGTCAAAAATTGAAAATTACTACGCCGAAGAATTGCTGAAGAACGTGAAGTGAGGCACGGCACGGCGAACACGAAGGTCACGAAGACAAAGGAGGAGGTCACAGAGAAATTCTTTGTGACCTCTTGTGTTGCCATCGTGACCTTCGTGTTCGCCGTTCTGGTTTCGCTATGATCCGATTTGGAATTCTTGGCTTCGGTCTTCATGCTGTGCGTCGCCTGATGCCGGGCTTTGCTGACGCGAGGCACTGCACGGTTACAGGCCTTTGGCGGCGCGATCCGCAGAAAGCAAAGCAGGCCATTCGCGAATATCCCAAGCTCCCCCTTAAAACTTACGAAACGCCCGACTCGCTTTGTGCTTCGCAGGACATCGACGCCATCTTTGTCGCCTCGCCAGATGCCTTGCACCTGGAACACGTGCTCATTGCTATTCGTCACGGCAAACCCGTACTCTGCGAAAAACCATTGGCGATGAATGCGCGTGAAGCAGAGCAGATGGTGGAGGCGGCGGACAAAGCCGGAGTGCTGTTTGGCGTAGCTCAGAACTTTCGTTTCGAACCAAGCGTGAATCGAATTCGCGACGCTGTCTCAGCAGGAACGTTCGGCAAGCCGCTGCTAGCCCGCTCCGAGTTTCATTACTTCATGCGCCAGCATCCGCGCAAATGGCTGAAGGATCCAACCTTGGCATGCGGTGGTCCGGTGGGCGACGTGGCTGTGCACTGCATTGATGCGCTGCGCTATATCTTTCAGGATGAGGTCGCTTCGGTGTTCGGAAGAGCGCTCTATGATCAGGAATCCGGAGCCGTTGAAGCCGCAGCAACATTGGTGCTCGAGTTCAAAAAGGGGACGATCGCCGACGTGACTGTCTCGACGCGCGCGGAATATCGCACTCCGCTGTGGATCACCTGCGAAGGCGGAATCGTTGGGGCTGAAGATGCGCTCACTGTGGACCACGCAGTCGATATCCAGACAAAAGCTATCGGCGGCGAATTGAAGACCGAGCGCGTATCGAATGACCGCACCTACTCCGATCAGGTTGATGCCTTTGCTCTTGCAATTGAGAAGGGCACCCCGTTTCCAATTCCTGGCTGCGAGGGGTTGATCAATCAGCGAATTCTCGATGCAGCATACGCCAGCATCAGGACCGGCCGGCGAGTCCAGCTTTAGCAGCAGCGCACTGCAGTCTTCCCGCCTTACACTGATTCCAGATGAAATCTGTCATCGTTGGCACCGCCGGACATATCGATCACGGTAAAACTACGCTCGTAAAAGCACTCACCGGCATCGATGCCGACCGCCTTCAGGAAGAGAAGCGGCGTGGGATCACGATCGATCTGGGCTTTGCCAATCTGGAACTTGGTTTGGATTCAGGCGAAAGGCTCCGGCTTGGATTCGTCGATGTTCCAGGTCACGAGCGTTTCGTCCGTAATATGCTAGCCGGCGTGGGCGGTATTGATGTCGTGCTCTTCGTAATTGCTGCCGATGAAGGGGTCAAGCCGCAGACGCGCGAACATTTTGAGATCTGCCGTCTGCTGAATATTCCGCGGGGGATCGTTGCGCTCACAAAGTACGATGCCGTTGACGAGGACACATTGGAAGTGGTTCGCCTTGAAGTCGAAGACTTTTTGCGCGGATCGTTTCTCGATCCGGCGCGCACTCCGATTGTCGCCGTAAGCGCGGTTCGCGCTGATGGTATGGAGCAACTGAAGCAGGAGCTCGCGCGAGTCGCAGGTGAAGTCACGGTCAAGGACTCAACCACGCTCACGCGTCTTCCAATCGATCGCGCGTTCGTCATGAAGGGATTCGGAACAGTAGTTACGGGCACACTGATTGGCGGCTCGATACGACGCGATGAGGAACTTGAGCTGCATCCCGCGAGAAAACGCGTGCGTGTGCGCGGAATCCAGGTGCACGGAGCCACTACCGATCAGGCGCGTGCCGGCGAACGCACCGCGATTAATCTTGCGAACGTGACGACAGAAGAGATCGCGCGTGGGATGATGCTGACTCAACCCGGAACACTGGAGGCGACGCGCAGCATCGACGTACGTCTGCAGTTACTGGCAGACGCGAAGCCTCTGAAGCATTTGGCGCGTGTTCATCTGCACTCCTTCGCATCCGAAACGGTTGCGCAAGTCAGGCTTCTGCAAGCGAAAGAGCTGCAACCGGGCAAGACTGGCCTGGCACAACTCCGCCCTGCGGATTCCTTGGTCGTCACTCCAGGTGACCGGTTCATCATTCGCCAATTCTCGCCGGTCGTCACAATCGGAGGCGGAGTTGTTCTCGATTCTTTCCCAATTCGGCACAGAACTAAGAGGACAACCGATGTTAGCGAGTTCCTCAGTACTCTTGAAAGCGCCGGTTCCGCCGAGGCCCTGGCGCTGCGAATCGACCGGCGCGGCTCAGACGGACTAACGCCCGCAGATGCCGTCAAGGAGCTCGGCCGTACTCCGGCCTCAATCAAGAAGGACATAAGAACCCTTATTGAAAGCGGTCGAATTCTTGCGGCTGGCGAGCTGCTGGTCGCGAAATCGGCGGCTCTGAAAGCTGCAAAAACGATTCTTGCCCTGCTGGAGGAATTTCACAAAACAAATCCGCTGGTCGCGGGCATCAGCAAAGAAGCTTTGCGTGAGCGCCTTGGCCTCAGCGATCAGTTGTTCACATTCCTGATCAATCAGCTCACGGCCGGGAAAAAGATCGAAGCTCAAGGTGAGCAAATCCGGCTTGCCGGACGAGGCGTCACAATGAGCGGCGACGAGGAGCGCGCCCGCAAGGCGATCGAAGAGGCATTTTCCTCGGCCGGGTTGAAGGTACCTCTTCTCAAAGACGTCCTGGCCTCGCTATCGATTGACCGTGCGCGCAGTCAGAAGATCATGACGTTGCTTTTGCGCGAAGGCGTATTGGTGAAGCTCGGCGACGAGCTCGTCTTCCATCGCACCGCGCTTGAGCAGCTACGCCACTTGGTTTCTGCAGAGAAAAATAAGACGCCAAGAATTGACGTTAGCCGGTTCAAGGACCTTGCCGGCGTCACTCGAAAGCACGCGATTCCACTGCTTGAGTACCTTGATCGCGAGCGGGTGACGCGAAGAGTGGGAGATGTCCGCGAGATACTCTAGCCCTCGTGTCATCCGTGCCGCAATGCGGGTTGCACGCTGCTCTCAGGTGATTTAAGTTCGACCAGTGGAGCATATCTGCCATCGCTGCGGAGCTGTCCTGAGTGAAGGCGCGGCGTTTTGCAACCAGTGCGGCGCACCGCAGGTTCGCGTTCCGGAGACGCTTACAACGGCAACTGCAGCCGCAAGCGGAACCGAATCAGCCGCGAATCGCGTTTTTACTCCTGCACAGCCGGGCTCCGTGAATTGGACGCAGGGCAGGAAAGCTGCCGCGATCGCCGCGTTGCTGATGGCCTTCGGTGCCTTGATTCCGCCGCTGAACATGGTGCTTCCCCTATGGATGCTGGTCGGCGGGTGGATTTGCGTGAGCTTGTATCGACGCCGGACTGCAGCTGTGCTTGTCCCAGCCGCAACAGGCGCGAAACTGGGCGCCCTGGCTGGAGTAATCGGATTTATTTACGTTGCTGCGCTTCTGTCGGTCGTCTTTGCTGTGGAAGTAATCGCGTTGAAAAATGGAGATCAGCTTAGGAGTTTGCTCAAAGCGCAGATCGAGCAAGCGGCTGCGTCGAATCCTTCAGGAGCGCAGGCGCTCACTCAACTGCTGCAGACTCCCGAAGGCATCACAACCATAATCATCAGCGTGCTGTTTGTAATGTTCCTGCTCTTCCTGCTGCTATCCTGCGCCGGAGGAATCTTCGGGGCAGCGTTTGGCCGACAAAGAATGAGATAACACCATGCAATTACCGTTCAGACGGCAGGAGAGCCCAGGCGGCGCCCGCCTCTACGTTAAGCCACTAGATCCTTGACTGCTTTCCATGGCTTCTTCTGAGATTCGGCCACAGCCGAATACGTGAGATGTCCCTCGAAGGTATTCACACCCTCGCGAATTCCGGCGTCGGATTTAATGGCGGCTTCCGCGCCCATGTTCGCGAGTTTCAGCACATAGGGAAACGTCGCATTGGTCAGCGCCAGCGTCGATGTATGCGGCACGGCGCCCGGCATGTTGGTGACGCAGTAGTGAACTACGCCGTCGACGGTATAAGCGGGATTGCTATGGGTCGTGGGCTTGGCGGTCTCGATACAGCCGCCCTGATCGATGGCGACGTCGACGACCACTGCCCCGCGCTTCATGTGACTCACCATCTCCCGCGTGACCAATTTGGGAGCGGCGGCACCCGGAATGAGAACGCCGCCAATTACCAGGTCAGCTTGCTCGCATGATTTGCCGATGGTGTACGAGTTCGACGCCAATGTGCGAACGCGCCCATTGAATATGTCGTCGAGTTCGCGCAGGCGATTGAGATTGATGTCGATGATGGTGGTGTCCGCTCCCATTCCTAATGCGATCTTTGCGGCGTTGATACCGACAATGCCGCCGCCGATGATCGTGACTTTTGCCGGCGCAACTCCGGGGACGCCGCCGAGCAGAATGCCGCGCCCGCCTTTTTCATGCTCCAGATAGCTGGCGCCCACCTGGATGGACATACGTCCAGCGACTTCTGACATTGGCGTAAGTAGCGGAAGAGTCCCATTTCGGTCCGTCACCGTTTCGTAGGCAATGCCGATGACTTTCTTCCTCAACAACTGATCGGTCAAATCGGGAATGGGAGCGAGATGCAGGTAAGTGAAGAGAACAAGGCCTTCTCGAAAGAACGGAATCTCCTTCTCAATCGGTTCCTTCACTTTTACGACCATGTCAGCGCGCTTCCAGACTTCCGCCGCTGAGCCGACGATCTCCGCTCCAGCCTGCCGGTATTCGCTGTCCAGCATTGACGACAGTTCACCAGCCTTGGTTTCGACCAGCACCTGATGCCGCGCCTCGACCAGCGCCTTCACGCCGGAGGGGACAATGCCTACTCTCGCTTCGTGATCTTTAACCTCTTTTGGCACGCCAATAATCATATGTTCGCCTCAAAAATTCTGGGAAAGCGTTTCGAGTTTCAGGTTTCAAGTTTCGGACAAGCTCCGTCACCGCAATAGTTCGGACTGGGCTTTGCCGAAACTCGAAACCAGAAACTTGAAACGCTTTTTCTTTATCACTCTCCCGTATCGATCTGCGCACGCTGCAGGCGATCGGAGTAATCCACATAAATCGCTTTCCACTGCGTGTAGAAATCTATAGCGCCGATGCCGCCTTCGCGATGTCCGTTACCTGTAGCTTTTGTCCCGCCGAACGGCAGATGGACTTCCGCACCTATCGTGGGAGCATTGATATAGGTTATGCCGGTCTGAAGATCACGCATCGCTTTGAATGCGCGGTTCACATCGCGTGTGTAAACAGCCGAAGAAAGTCCATAGGCCACGCTGTTGGAGACTTCGAGCGCGTCTTCGAGACTCTCAGCAGGAATTATGGAGACGACCGGACCAAAAATTTCTTCCTGCGCAATGCGCATGTTTCCATGGGCATCGCCGAAGATG
Organism: Terriglobales bacterium; assembly: GCA_035764005.1. NCBI lineage: Bacteria > Pseudomonadati > Acidobacteriota > Terriglobia > Terriglobales > Terriglobales bacterium. Next base: position 20,250 of record DASTZZ010000033.1, on the reverse strand, counting down.
GTGGGTTCGAAGAAGTAGCCGTCACTCAGTCCGCTTGAGGCGAGTCGATTGCCTCCAGCCAGCAGCTTTGCACCTTCGCCCTTTCCGATGTCAACATACTTCCGCGTAGTCTCAATCTGCTGCTGATTGATTTGCGGACCCATGTCGTTCTGTTCGTCGATGCCAGGTCCGACTTTGAGCGCGCGCGCGCGCGCTACGAATTTGTCGGCGAACTGGTTGTATACGCCTTTCTGCACGATGACGCGACTAGCCGCGGTGCAGCGTTGTCCGGCAGTGCCGAATCCGCCCCAAAGCGCGCCATCGATTGCGAGATCCACATTGGCATCATTCAGGACGATGATGGCGTTCTTGCCTCCCATCTCGAGCGAGCATGGCTTGAAGTTTCGGGCAGCAGCTTCGCCGACGAGACGGCCTACTTCGCTTGATCCAGTAAACGAAATCGCGCGAACGCCGGGATGGTCGAGCATTGGTGCTCCCGCTTCGGGACCGAAGCCATGAACGATGTTCACCACTCCCGGCGGCAAGCCTGCATCCATAAGCGCTCGAACCAGGTTCACCGTCGAGAGCGGAGTGTCTTCCGCAGGTTTAATGACGCACGTGTTGCCGCAGACGATCGCCGGAAAGATCTTCCACGAGGGAATCGCCATGGGGAAATTCCACGGCGTAATCATGCCGACCACGCCCAGCGGAACGCGCATGGCCATGGCGAACTTGTTGGGAAGCTCTGAAGGAACTGTGTGCCCGTCGAGTCGGCGTCCTTCGCCGGCCATGTAGAAAGCTGTATCGATGGCCTCTTGAACATCGCCGCGGGTTTCCTTCAGGATCTTGCCCATTTCGCGCGTCATGTCGCGCGCGTAGTCTTCTTTTCGTTCCTCGAGAATTTGCGCGCATCGATAAATGATCTCGCCTCGGCGCGGAGCAGGTGTTAGCCGCCAACGTTCGAAGGCTTTCTTTGCAGCTTCGACAGCGGCATTTACGTCGTCCTGATTGGAACGCGGAAAAATACCGACTACATCTTTGGTGTTCGCGGGATTTTGGTTTTCAAAGGTTCTGCCGGAGCGCGACTCGACCCATTCGCCTCCGACGAGGTTCTTATAAACTTTCGCAGCCATTTAGATAGGAGTTCCTGGAAGACAGTGCAAAACCTCTTATCGTAACAGAAGGGACTTCCGGAAACCTGGGGGGCAACACTTCCTCTTTGGCCTTCTTAGACTCCCACCACTTTGAATCCATGTGCCTGTGCAGCAATGCCCAAGCGTCGGTGATGAGTCGCCATCACTAGTTCCGCATTCGAACGTTCTCGCCAGAGTAGTGCGGTTGCCAAGTGGATGGAGCCGAGGGTGCCAATTTCCGTTGGCATCCGCAAGCCAGCCTGTTGAATCGGGATGATTTTGGCTACGGGGGTATTGCGATCGAGAACCGTCACAGTGGCGCCATTGCGCACGGCACGCAGGTATTCGCTGAGCCGTGACTTCAGTTCCGCAATCCGGACCGACTTCATGACTACAATAGTAGCTATATATAGTCATCTGATCCTGGACGGTTGAGCGTGAATTGGGTTCCGCGAGGTTTCGGCCGAACGCCGATTGCCGAGCGCCGACAGCCGCTTCTGTTACCTTCGTACATCACCCTTTGATTTAAGGTTTTAGCATTCCAAAATGGGTGATTATTAAGGGTTTCGCCCATTTGATAGCTGTTTTCCTTGTGGTACTCTCGCTGATGAATCCGGCCCAAAAAGTTAAGCAACTAGCGTGTCCCCCAAAGGCAAAGACGAAGGCTTTTTCCTGCGCTACGTCACGATCACGTACCGCAGCGTCTTTCTTGCTTGCGTGGTGCTGGTTTCAGTTCTCAGCGTCCTGATCTATGTTCTTTTTCCTCAGCAGACCAGAGCCGTACTGAACCAGATCGCCAATCAAATTGGGTCCACCGCAACGCATTCGCTGTCGAAAGATGTCGGACAGCAACAGGCGCACTTCACCAATCTTGATGGCACGGTTCGTGTCAAACGCAACAACAGCAACGTTTGGCAAAGTGCCAGCTATGATCTGCCGCTCAGCAAGGGTGATGTAATTCAAACGGGCCCTGAAGGTATTGCCAAAGTTGTTTTCACCGATGGAACGAACTACACAATTAAGCAAGATTCGCTGATCGTCGTGGAAGACAACTCGACTAACGAAGCTCAGCAGACTCAAGTTGCTGTGCAGGTCACGACTGGCACTGTCGATCTTGCTACGGCTACCTATTCGCAAGGCTCCAGCTCTCGCGTCATCGTTGCCGGGGCCACGGCGAGCCTTGGGCCGGAAAGCGCCGCACAAGTTCATAACGACAATCTCAACAACGATCACACTATTTTGCTGAAACAAGGTTCAGGCCAGGTTGCGCGTAACGGAGAGGTCGTTCGCCTGGGCAGCTACGAGCGCATTTCCTTCAAGGCAGAAGACGTGAAGATGACTCGCCTCAAAGAGGTCGGACCTCCCACCTTGATTACTCCGGCGAATATGTCGCCCATCTTTGCGACCAAAGATTCCGGACAGCTGGACTTCACGTGGACGCCAATGCCAAACACGCGGGCCTATCACTTTCGCATCTCAAAAAATCCTTACTTCACGCAATTGGCTGAGGATCGAACCGTTGCGCTTCCGGAACTCAAGCTGCCCTCACTTCCCGAGGGTGCTTATTACTGGGCGGTGCAGTCGATCGACCAGCAAGGGAAAGAATCGATCGAAAGCGAGCACAACAAATTTACGATCATTGCCAAATCGGCAGCTTCGAACCTCGCGCTCACACTCGACCCGTTTATTCAGCATGGGCACGTGATTGAAGTACGCGGCAAGACCGATCCCAGCGCGCGTGTCATGGTCAATGGCGACGAGGTTCCGGTGATCGGCAGTGACGGTACGTTCCGTTATTACACTCCGCCTCTTTCGGCCGGAGAAAATTCGATCACCGTCACCGCACAGAACTCGAAGGGCGGCGTAAGTACGCAAACGCAGAAGATTGTGATTCAGTAGTGGCCCGCCGAGTGCAGGCGAAAAAGGTTTCGGGGCGCGAGTCCCAAATGGAAGTTCAGACGCAAATCTGGTGAACGCTCTTTGCGCCAGACCACAGCGTGAGGATTAGAAGCAGAGAGCGCAATCACTCAAGGATAGAAAGAAAACTTCACTGTCATGTCGTCGAACGGATTTCACTCCCAGAACTCGCGCGTGCACAACATGCGCTCGCTGTTCAGCATGTTCTCGAGCGACCTTGCGATTGATCTAGGCACGGCCAACACCTTGGTCTATGCCAAAGGGAAAGGCATCGTCGTTAATGAGCCGTCGATCGTCGCGATCAATAAGAACAGCGGCGAAGTTGAGGCCGTCGGTAAGGAGGCCAAAGAGATGCTGGGCCGCACGCCCGGCAACATCGTGGCTATCAAGCCGATGAAGGACGGCGTCATTGCTGACTTCAAAGTCACCGAGAAGATGTTGAACTACTTCATTCAGAAGGCACACAACCGCAAGATGATGGTGCATCCGCGCATCGTTATTGGTGTACCTTCGGAAATCACGCAGGTTGAAAAACGTGCCGTTATGGACTCGGCTTATCGCGCGAAAGCCAGCGAGGTCCACCTCGTGGAGCAGGCGATGGTGGCCGCGATCGGCGCTGGCCTTCCCATCACGGAACCGAGCGGCAACATGGTCGTCGATATCGGCGGCGGTACCACCGACATCGCGGTGATCTCGCTTTCCGGCATCGTCTATTCGCGCTCGGTGCGCATGGCGGGTAATCAGATGGACGAAGCCATTATGAATTACCTGAAGCGGAAATATAACCTGCTGATCGGCGAGCGCACGGCTGAACAGATCAAGATAGAAATCGGCTCCGCGTTCCCACTGGATAAGCCGCTGACCATGGAGATCAAAGGGCGGAACCTGATCGAGGGTGTTCCCAAAACGGCAACCGTGGACGACAGCGAAATTCGCGAAGCGCTCAGCGAGTGCGTTTCGACCATCATGAACGCGATCCGCGTCGCTCTGGAGCGTACGCCTCCTGAACTCAGCGCCGACATCAGTGATCGCGGCATCGTGCTCACCGGCGGCGGGGCTCTGCTCAAGAATTTGGATAAGCGCATCCGAGAGGAAACCGGCCTGCCGGTTTCGATTGCTGACGATCCGCTGGCCAGCGTGGTGCTCGGCACTGGGAAGATGCTCAGCGACTTCAAGCTGCTGCGCAAGATTTCGATCGAATAGCGTTCGTACAACGTCTGTTCACCACGGAGACACGGAGGCGCAGAGAAAGGCATTAAGGTGATTGGGCAATCGGGTGATTCGGACGATCTGCTTCCCTTCGGGGCTCGACATCCGATCACCCGATTTGCTTTTCTCCGTGACTCTGTGTCTCCGTGGTTAACTAGGAAGTAATGGAAAATTTCTTCACAAGATACCGGAACGTAACCGTTCTGCTCGGGCTGTTGATGGCGCAGGTCATCGTGCTTGCTTCCCAAGTGCGTCGTCCGGTAGCAGGCGCGGGGGAATCGATGTCTCTCGTCCGCTTATGGATTGTGGAGATATTTGTCCCTGCTGAAAAGGCATTTAATTCGATCGGTGACGGCGTCAGCAGCATTTGGCATAACTACGTCGACCTCCGCCACGTCCGAGCGCAGAATCACGACCTGCAGGAGCAAGTTGATCGCTTACGGCTGGAACAAGTGAGCCTTGCCGAAGACGCTGGTCAGGCCCGCCGCCTGCAAGCCCTGCTCGCCTTTAAGGAGAAATTCATTTCGCAAACTGTAGCCGCGCAGGTCATCGGCACGAGCGGAAGTGAGCATTCGCATCTGCTTTATATCGATAAAGGTTCAGGCGACGGGATCAAGCCGGACATGGCGGTAATTACGCCGAAAGGAATCGTAGGCAAAATCGCCAAGGTTTTTCCCGGTACGTCGCAGGTGCTTGAGATCAACGACGCGACTGCCGGAGCGGGTGTGATGCTGGAGCGCACGCGTCTGCGCGGAGTTCTGCACGGAACCCCGTCTGGAATTCCGGAAATCCTTCACGTCATGGTCGACGAAAAGATTGAGCCCGGCGACCCGGTGGTCTCATCGGGCGGCGATCAGATATATCCTCGCGGATTGCCCATGGGCGTAGTTTCCACAACTTCGCCCGATCCTGAAGGCGGACCGTTCATGATCGTCAAAGTCAAACCTTCCGCCGATCTCGAGAGAGTGGAAGAAGTGCTGGTGATCACGAAGGTGATCGATAAGTCTCCCGAGGCTCCAGAAGGGCCGAGAGCTCTGCGAGCGGCCGATATTCTCGCTCAGCGGTTGCCGACCGTCGCTCCCAGGGCGCCCGCAAAAGGTGAGGAGCCTCCGCCGACGAGCGTGCTGTATGCCAGGAAGCCGGCCAGTACGGCTGCGAGTGTAGGAGCGCCTAAACCGTCAACTTCCCAAGCGGCAAATTCTTCTGTCACATCCATGCAGGCACCGAAGCGGAAGCCTGCGGTTAGTCCGGTCGAAAGTGACAACCGGACAACCAAACCGGCTCAAGGAGAAAGCGCGACGCAACCTGCACCTCAGCAAACGACGACCGAGCAAACCACGCCTCAGCGAACGGTGCCTCAGCAACCTGCGCCTCAGCAAACGACGCCTGCAACCGATCAGCCGACGCTGGAGACGCCGCGATAGTGACAACGATTACTTACACTTCGCGCGAAGAGATCGAGGTCCATAAATTTAGTGCCCTCGCGACGGTCGGGATTCCTCTGCTCGCGATTTTTTTCCAGGTGTACGTGTCGTCGCGCCTCGGTTTCCTGAAGCTATTCGACATTCCTCTTCTCGTAACTATTTTCTTTGCGGTATCGCGTCGCAACCAACTCGCCGGAATGCTTACCGGCTGCGCGATTGGGCTTACGCAGGATGCGCTAACGCACCTGCCCATAGGCATTTACGGCATTGCCAAGACCATTATCGGGTACGCTGCATCGTCAATCGGTGTAAAGGTCGATGTCGACAATCCAGGTTCGCGCTTCCTGATGGTGTTCTTCTTTACATTCCTGCACGACGCCCTCTATTTCATTGTCAGGCGGCAGTTGCTGGCGATTCCGTCGGACTGGCGAACCCTGCACGAAGCCGGCGCAGCACTCGCCAATGGTCTATTGGCCGTCATTCTTTTCGCGCTGATGGACCGAACGAAGAAGCGGTAGCGATGTAATGCATTACCGCTCAGGCGCTCGCCCTAGCTCTTCCGTAACGTACTAGGTACGGATATCCCCAAGGTTCTCGCTGTTAGAAGCAGTGTAGTTGGATAAAATACGAGCACGGCCCCGCTGTGCGGTTCCTTCCCAAATTGAAGCTGATTTGATGTACGACCACGAAGACAAGATACCGTCAGTCAAGCTGGCCTCCATCCAGTACGTAATCCTGCTGATCATCGGTATTCTCGTGGTCCGCCTTTGGAATCTTCAGGTACGCGGCAGCGAGAAGTATTCGAGCTTAGCCGAACAGAACCGGATTCGTAAGGTTCCCATTCTGGCACCGCGCGGCAAGATCTATGACCGCGAAGGCCGCATCCTGGTTGATAACTACCCGTCAGTTTCCGCGCTGCTGATTCGCGAGCAGCTACCGAAAGATTCTGAAACGGACCTCAAGAAGATTGCCTCCGGTCTCCACATGACAGTCGAGGAGATTCACGAGCAGATGCGCCGTCTGGCCGGAAGCCCCAGCGCCCCGTTTCTTCTCAAGGAGGACATCACCCCTGACGAGCAGGCTTTTGTCGAGGCACATCGCGACGAGCTTCCTGAATTGGAAACAATCATGGTGCACCGTCGCCTGTATCCGAAGAACGGGTTCCTGGCGCACCTGATCGGATATGTCGGCGAAGTGAGCGAGCAGGACTTGAACTCGCCGCAATATGAGACCTACCAACCGGGAGCAATCGTCGGCAAAAGTGGAGTCGAGCAGTTCTACAACGAAATCCTGATGGGAAAGGATGGATCGCGGCGGTCGCTGGTCAACAGTCACGGTAAAGAAGTCGGACGGCTCAGCACCGAGCCGGCAGTTCCGGGACAAAATCTGAAGCTAACTATCGATCTCGACATTCAGATGGCTGCCGAGCAGGCTCTCGAAGGTTACAACGGCGCGATCGTCGCGATGGATCCTCATACCGGAGAAATCCTGGCGATGGTAAGTCGTCCAGCATTTGATCCGAACGCATTTTCGGTGCGCATTACCAACAAAGAATGGAATGCCCTGATCTCTGATCCCGAAAAACCACTTCTGAATAAGGCCATTCAATCGCAACTCGCTCCCGGATCCGTCTTCAAGATCATTATGTCGGTAGCCGGTGCGCAAGAAGGCATCGCGCAGAACATGAAGGTCCATTGCAGCGGCAGCGCCGTTTTCTATGGACACCGTTTTGGCTGCTGGGTTCCAAGCGGTCACGGCGAAGTAGATTTCTCGAAGGCGATTTATCAATCTTGCGACGTGTTCTTCTACACACTGGCTGAAAAGCTCGGCATTGACAAAATCGCGAAGTACGCGACCGAATTAGGCATTGGTCAAAAAACGGGCATCGATTTACCCCAGGAAGTCAGCGGCGTAATGCCTTCTGAAGAATGGAAGGCAAGGGTGTTTAAACAAAAATGGTTCGCAGGGGAAACGATCTCAGTTGGTATCGGTCAAGGTGCGATCGCGACGAATCCCGTGCAGCTCGCGCGTGCGATTGGAGCGATCACCAGCGATGGACGCTTGGTGCATCCACATGTTGCATTTCCTGACGAACTCCCAACTCAATATGTGGAAGTAGCCAAGCGCGACCGCGATATCACAAAAGTGCCCTTAGATCCTCAAGCTTGGGTAACGATCACGGACGCGATGGCGCGGGTCGTGGATGTAGGAGGTTCGGCACCCAGTGCTCACCTTCCGGGAATTGATTTCGCAGGAAAGACCGGCAGCGCTCAAGTCGTTAGCCTAAGTCATCGGAAGATGCTCGGTGAACATCTTGATCTGTACAAACAAAATGGCTGGTTTGTTGGGGTTACTCCTCGCCGCAATCCCGACATTGTCGTTGCCATACTTTTCAAAGGTGGCGAACACGGTAGATTGGCAGCTCGCCTCGTCGCTCCCGTCATAAAGGCATTTGTCGACAAGCAACGTCGCGTCCGCAATGACGTGAACTATGCGGCGGTTGATAAAGATGGTCGCCCGATTGAGCTTTCAGGACTCTGGGGCGAAGGCCATACCCAAGATGGTAACTCCGACGAATTGCAGGCCGGTAGTCTGGAGATCCCTGCGCATGCTCCAGCAGCCAAGCCAGTCGACCCTGCTACTTTGCTCGTAGTGCCGCCACCCGCAATCCCGGCCAAGGTTCACTAATGCGTCGCTTCATTTCTTTTCGCGATTTTGACTGGATACTTCTGGCGTTCATCCTGATTATCTGCGCCGTGGGCACTTTCGAAATCTATAGTGCTACACGGCAGACGAAATTTGTCGGATTCCAAACCAAGCAGGTTTACTGGATCATCGGCGGACTGATCCTGATGTTCTTCGCCAGCATGGTGAACTATCAGGCTCTGCTGGAGAACGTGCACTGGTTTTACATTGCATCGATTCTTTCATTATTGGCGGTCGCCGCGGTTGGAACTCGCGTGCTGGGCGCAAAGCGCTGGATCAAGCTGCCCGGAGGTCAGCATTTTCAGCCATCGGAATGGATCAAGCTTGTCCTGATATTGACGCTGGCCAAGTACTTCTCCGACTTAGCTGGACGCGATGTTGGTTTGCGCGACATCGTGAAGGCATTTTTGATCGTTGGCGTGCCGATGGCACTGGTGCTGAAGCAGCCCGACCTGGGAACTTCGCTGACCTATATTCCGGTTCTTATCTGCGCTTTGTTTTTAGGGGGTATTAAGTTCAAGCACGCGATTAGCATCTTGCTGCTGGGGACGCTGATGATTTATCCCGTCTGGCGATGGGGTTTGAAGCCATACCAGAAAGCCCGCTTGACCAGCTTCAGCGAGCCGGAAGCGGATCCGCGCGGTTCCGGATATCAGATTCAGCAGTCTCTGATCGCGGTAGGATCCGGCGGACTGACCGGAAAAGGTTCAATGAAGGGTAGCCAGACGCAAGGCGCCTTTATTCCGATCCCGTATACGGACTTCATCTTCGCAGCCTTCGCCGAGGAGCACGGGTTTGTGGGGTGCCTGGTCGTCTTGCTGCTATACTTCATCGTGTTGATGCGTTTGATTCAAAACGCTCAATCTGCTCCAGACCGTGCCGGAACTTTGATTATCATGGGAGTTGTAGCGGTCCTGGTGTTTCATATTCTCGTCAACGTAGGCATGGTCGTAGGCTATATGCCTGTGACCGGAATCCCGTTGCCGTTGATGAGTTATGGCGGATCGTCGGTTCTGTTTACGTTCCTTGCTCTGGGCATTGTGAATAACATCCGCATGCGCAGGTTCGTGAACTAGACCGAGGTTTACAGCCGGAGCCCTGGCAGGCCGGCACACAAGTTTTTGTTTTACCCGGATCGCATCGGCGATCTGGTGTTAGCGTCCCGATGGACGCCAACGAATTTACGTTTAGCCCTCCACGAAGATGAGGGCACCGGCAATCGAGACGAGCCGGAGAGGACTTAAGAGTTTACGTCTGCAAGAGGACAGGGTAACGGCCCGTCCGGTTTATCCATCTATCGCCTCCGCGATATGTGTTCAGATTCCGGCACAGCGGCCACAAGTTCTCATCTGCAGCCAAGGCCGCGAGCATGATCGCGATAGGTTCAAGATTTCGAAGCAGTAGTCCATCCAACACCACTTCGGATTCCCGCCTACCCGTTCGTTCCCAAGAAGATCCCAATGCTGCGCTGCACTCCGGTCCCTTCCGTAAAGGGGTTCTGACCTCCTAAGCATCTCGCTTGCCGCATTACTGGAGCAAGCATGGCCAAAGAGCTATTCATTTCTACGACTCCGCACGAAACCAAAGTCGCGGTAGTCGATGACGAACAACTTTCTGAAATTTACTTTGAGCGTGAGAACGAATACACGCTCGCAGGTTCCATCTATAAAGGCCGCGTCACCCGAGTGCTGCCCGGAATGCAGTCGGCATTCGTCGATATTGGACTGGAGCGCGACGCGTTCTTGTACGTAACCGACTTCCTCGAAGAGCAGGAAGATCAGGAAGACTTCGAGCAGGTAGCCGATCGCGGCGAGCCGCAGCAACGGAGTTCGCAGCCTGCATCCGCAGCAGTGCAGGAGCAGAAACCTGCAGGTGCCGAGAACGGTTCAACCCAGGATCAGCAATCTTCCGATCAGTTTGAGCGCGGCCCGCGCCGGTGGCGTGGACGCCGTGGACGGCGGCGTGGACGCGGGGGATTCCAGGAGCAAGGCGGCCAACAAAGCGGGCCGGAAACCACCGAGAGCTTCGAAGGGGAAGAGAGCGCAGAAGGTGGAGAACAGGAAAAAGTAATTCTGCCCGGCGAATCGCTTTCCAAGTACCGTCACGCCGAAGTGGAAGCCGAACCGGCAAACGAACTGGCGACTGCACCGGAGGCTCATTCTTCCGAGCCTATTCGCCCGTCAGAGCACGTAATCTCGGAATCGCATATTCCCGAGCCGGCTCCCGGTGCATCCATTTCGGTCCTGCCCGGCGAGTCGATCTCCAAGTACCGGGGCGGGGACAGCGGACAATCGAGCGCCGAACCTCAACCCGAGAGGCAGCCGTCTCGCTTCGAGCGCTTTCGCAAGAGATTCGAATCGCGCTGGGAAAAGCCAAACCGTCGTGAGGAGAATCAGAGCCAGAAAAAAGAAGAGAGCGCTCCTGCCGGTCCGCCAGTCTTCGCTCTTCCCGGCGAATCGCTCGCGAAATATCGAGGGCGCGAGAGTTCCACTTTGGAGCCGGAGAGCGCTCAGCAGCACGCCCAGCTGAGCGAGTCTGCAAGGGAGCCTCAACCTTCGCAGGCGGAAACCCTTACTCAGCATGAAACTCCAGAGGTGCGCACGGAGCATCATGCCACCGCTGCAAACGTTCACTACACCGAGCCAGAACGCGCTGACTCGGATGAGCGAGTCGAACATGCGCTGCAGGGCCAAGGATCTCGCTCGGGGGAAGCAGTCTCTACGGGTGAAATACTTAGTCCCGAGATTCAAGAGCGCTCAGAGCAGCCGTCCCATGAGTTCGGTTCGGGCGTTGTCGAAGAAGAATTGATCGACGAAGAAGAAAGCGACGTCCTTCCCATTGGCGAGCACCTGGATGAAGAGGTCTATGAAGAACTCGAAGAGGAAACTCTCGACGCCGACAACGCGCAGCAGCTCGTTGAAGCGGTTCGCGAAGCCCATGTAAATCAGCGCCTCGGATTACAGCAAGGCGAGCCTTCCGATCTGGAAGATCAGCCTTCCGGGGAAGAGGTCGAGAGCTTTGTCTCAGGAAATGGCAATGCCTCGCCTGCGCAGATTGAAGCCGCAGACATGGAAGATACGGCCTATGAAGAGCAGGCGCTCGAAACCTCCACGAGCGAAGAAGAATCTGTTCCCGAATCGGCAGAGGTTGAAGCCGACGAAGGTCGGGCAGAACTTCGCGCACCGGCAAACACAGCGGCATTCCAGCAGCGAACCGAACGCACCGAGCGCGGAGCGCCAGACCGCTTCCGCCGCGGCCGTCGTGGTCGTCCGATGCGCGGACGCCGCAATATCCAGCGCGAATCTCAGCCGACCATCAGCGAGCTTCTTAAAGAAGGCCAGGAGATTCTCGTCCAGATCGCAAAAGAGCCGATGGCCAAGAAGGGCGCGCGCATCACCAGCCACATCGCGCTGCCTGGACGCTTCCTCGTGTACATGCCGACCGTCAATCACGTCGGCGTCTCGCGCAAGATCGGTTCGGACGAAGAACGTCAGCGTCTGAAGCGCATCCTGATCAGCGAAAAAGGAAGCGCACACGGGGGATTCATCGTGCGCACTGCAGCCGCAGGAGCCAGCGAAGAGGATCTGCGCTCCGACCTGCGTTTTCTTATCAATCTCTGGAACGACATCAAGTCGCGTTCGGAAAACAGCAAGGCACCGGCTCTGATCTATCACGATCTGAACTTGGTCGAGCGCATTCTGCGCGATCAGGTCACGAGCAACTTCACCAGCATCTGGGTCGATAACGAGCAGGAGTACGAGCGCATCGTGCGCTTCCTCGGACGCTTCCAGCCTGCGATGGTGCGTCGTGCGAAGCTGTACACCAAAGACACTCCTCTGTTCGAGCAGTTCGGAATTCAGGAGGAGATCAACAACGCGCTTAAATCGAAAGTCTGGCTCAAGAGCGGCGGCTACATCGTCATCAATCAGACCGAAGCGCTGGTCGCGATTGACATCAATACCGGCAAATATGTCGGCAAAACGCAGCGTCTCGAAGACACGATCGTTAAAACCAACATCGATGCGATCAAAGAGATCGTTCGCCAGATTCGCCTCCGCGACCTCGGCGGCATCATCGTGATCGACTTCATTGACATGGACGAGCGCAAGAACCGCCAGAAAGTCATGCAGGCCCTCGAAGACGCGCTCAAGAGTGACCGCGCGCCATCCAAGGTCCTGCAGTTCAACGACTTCGGCCTGGTGGCGATCACGCGCAAGCGCGTGAAGCAGTCGCTAGAACGCACGCTCTCAACAGCGTGCAGCTACTGTACCGGAACGGGAATGATCAAAAGCGTGCAGACAGTCTGCAACGAGATCTACGTCGAGATGCGCAAGATGTCCCGCAACCTGGAGCGCCACGACGTAATGCTGCGCGTAAATCCCGAAGTGGTAAAAGCGCTAAAAGCAAACAGCGCCCGCTGGCTGCAGGAGATGGAAGAACTAACAGGCAAAACCATCATTGTGAAAAGCGATCCCTTGCTGCATCAGGAGCAGTTCGACATTAATTGACTTTTCTCGCGTTCTGGGGAGCCCACGTCTGTCATGTTGAGCGGAGGAGGGCTCCCGCGCGTTTCCGGGGCCCCGCCGAGCGCTGCAGTTGCGCTCGGTGGGGCGGGCGCGGGAAACCGGAGTCGAAACATCTTGTGTTTTTCGCACCTGTCACTGCGCTCCAATCCTCACACTCGTCGTATTGTCCGTCCGATCCACCTCAGGCACGCTCCCATCGTTCACCGTAACGTCCAAAGGCCTGCTACTGACCTCCACCCGCAAAGCAGTCTTGCCATGCGCAGGCACACGGATGCGGCTTGGCACATCGCCGTTCTGTGTGTGAACGATAATCGGAACTTCCGCCGCCGCGCCACCCTGGTTCTCAATGGTCGCTGATACCAGAAAGATGCCCTGCAGACTGGGCCGCGCATATCCATTGCTGATTGTGAACTCGGGCAGTCCGCGATCCTGATAAACCCAATCGTCAAAGAACCATTCCAAATCTTTGTGCGAGTTCTTTTCGAGCAGTTTCTGCATGTACGAAGGCTCTTTGTCTGCGTCAGGATCATATTGTTGTAAGGCATCGAGCACAGCGCGCTGGCCGACGATCTCGCGCAGCATCCACCAGACATACATCGCCTTCGTGCGGTAGAAAACTTCACTCGTCGTATTCACCAAACTGTTGCTCTTCAGAACATCAGAAGCGCCGCTGTCCTCGAGCGTCAACGGCGCGAGGCGCTGCTGCATGTACGAGATGGCGGCACCCCGACCGTCCTGCCGCTCGCGCATGAGCGCCTGTGCGAAGTGCGCCGCGCCCGCATAAATCCAGGCTCTCGGCGACCATAGACTCTGGTGCGCCAGTTGATACGCAAGCGTTACCTCGAGCGACTTCCGGTCAATTGGCTTGAGAGCAGTGAGCAGCATGGTGTCGGCTTCGAAAGTTGAATCTTGTTCTTCCGGAAGTTCGATGAGAGTCGCGGGAATTTTGCCTCGTCCTACGACCATCGAAGGCGTGTCACGAATTATTCGCGCATAATCTTGTGCTTCGTTTTCGTGCTGCGGGAAAAAGCTGATGTTGAATGGAAGTTGGGGAGAGCTCGTCGCGGCCAACTCTTCCAATTTCCCTCCGATCAACACGGGACCTGCGAGACCCAAATGTTTCCAAACCAAATCCGTGTTTGAAACTCCTCCCATAGATTCGTACAGGACTTGCTGGGCGTTTCCGTTCCATTCGCGAGAAGCAGGATTGTTTGTCGTGCCGATCGCGAGATTCATCGCGGAAGTACTGTGCCGCACAGCCCAGGCGCTGGTTTCCTCAAAGACTTTATTGCCGTCGCTCAGCAGCGCTGGTGCCAGCGACACAGGGAACCAGAGAACGTGCCCAACTCCCCGCAGGCACGTGAATGTTGGAGTGATGCGATCGTAGTCGGTCGCGGTGCGCACTTCGAGCGGAACACCGATCTGCGCTAGGCGTGTAGTGTCCAGCGACACGGTACCGCTGTATCCAACTTCGAGGTCGATCGCTGCTCCAGGAACGACCGCAGCGGGGAGATTGACAACAGCTTCCTGGACTTTGCCGCTGTGGTCGAGATCGGAGCGGACCTGCTCAGTAACGAACGGAAGAACAGCTCCGTTTAACCGGACAGAGGCCCAATGCAGCGACGAAGAAATCTGCAATGATGCGCGCTTCTGTGGCCGCTCACTGTCGTTGCGAAGGGTGACCTTCCCCCGTGCAGATAACGATTCAGAGGCAGGCTCGATGCGTAGATTCAAGTTCCAATTCAGGAATGTGAAAGTATTACGATCGAGAGTGTCGGGGGTCGTTTTCTGCTGCGTATCACCGGCAGCCATGAGACACAGCAGCACGGCGCACAGGCGAACAACTTTCACGAACCTAATCCTCTGCGCGCCTTTTCGTGTTTCGCTTCTGTTGAATCCTGAGCCTTAGCTCGACGCTGGCGTGCGACCTCGTACATCACCACCGCCCCCGCAACTGAGACGTTCAAAGAAGGAACCTCGCCTGCCATCGGAATCGAAACCAGGTAATCGCATTTTTTGCGGATCAGATCGTGAAGGCCGTGACCCTCAGCGCCGAGCACAACGGCGCAATCCATGTTGTAGTCGACATCGTCATAGCTCTTTTCTCCGCGCTCATCGAGCCCGACAATCCACACGTTTTTTTCCTTCAGTTCATCGAGCGCCCGCGCCAGGTTCACCACGCGAGCGACCTTCACATGCTCCGAAGCTCCCGCCGAGGTTTTTGCGACAGTTGCATTCACGGCTGCAGATCGGCGTTCCGGAATGACTACCCCGCTCGCTCCGGCTCCGTCTGCAGTTCGGATGAGCGCTCCGAGATTGTGAGGATCCTCGATTCCGTCGAGCACCAAAATGAAAGTTTGGCTGCTGTTGCTTGAGAGCAGCGTGTCCAGTCCGACATATTCCTTCGCAGCAACTACGGCAACTGCGCCCTGATGCGACTTGCTCCGAGCCAGGCGATCGAGTTGGTCCCGAGGAACGAACCGGACCGTAACTCCCTCCTCTCGTGCCAGGTCGATCACCGACTGCAATCGCTGGTCGTGGCGTTCGCGCGCGACCTCCAGATGATCGAGCGAGCGGCTCCGCGCCCGTAATGCCTCTTCCACGGCATGGATTCCAAACACGACGTCCATAGCTCACAAGTTTACAAGTAGCCCCGCAAAGGGTTACGAGCGGACATGGACGACAGGATTCACTAGCTCTGTAGGGAGCCGGCGGGCCCTAAGGAGGTGCTGACTTGCACCGAACCTTCCCCGGATTGCCCGACATTTCCCTTTCGTGCTGCAACTTCTTCTCGAAACCTCGGCCCGGTTCTTGCATAATGGGCAAGCGCCTACCGTCCGGAACATTTCAGGTTCTGATTCAACTCGACGTGGAGTAGCTATGCTCGAAACAGCTCAGGTGGGGAGCGGCAAGACCATCTTCGAAAACGGCAGACAGTGGGAAGGCCGCACTATCGCTGGAAAGTTTCCGTTGCGCCAATATCTCGGCGCGTCCAACCGCAGCGCGGTCTTTGCCACGGAATGGCGGGACGATCTCTCGCGCAAAGCCGTAATCAAGCTGATCGCCGCCGGTCCTCACGCCGATGTGCAAGAGACACGCTTGAAGCTGGCGTCCAAGCTCTCGCATCCGCACCTGCTGCAGATCTTCGAGACCGGAATGTGCGAGGTGGCTGACGAGCAATTCCTGTACGTTGTCACCGAGTTTGCCGACGAAGCACTCTCACAGATCCTGCCGGAGCGGGCTCTCACACCTGCCGAGGCGCGCGAAATGACGAAGCCGCTCCTGGAGGCGCTGTCATATCTTCACGAAAACGGTTTTGCTCACGGACGTCTGCGGCCCTCGAATATTCTCGTGGTCGGCGAGCAATTGAAGCTGTCGACTGACAGCGTCTGCCGTCCCGGCGTGATCGACAGTGTGAGTGAAAACCGGCCTGCCTACGATGCTCCAGAGGCATCGCGCGAAGGCTGCTCGCCCGCCGGTGACGTTTGGTCCCTGGGCGTTGTTCTGTGCGAGTCACTCACGCGACGTCTGCCCGCGTGGACAGACCGGTTGCAGAATGAACCAACATTGCCCGCCGGGATCCCCGAGCCATTCGCTGGAATCGCCAGCCACTCTGTACGACGCGATCCCAAATCGCGCTGGACCGTCTCTCACATACTTTCGAAGTTCCAGCCGACGCCAGTTCCAGCTCCCGCGCGACCGAAGCTGGATAAGCAAAAGATAAAGATCGAGACGCAAAGGCTAAGGGAGAAGTCGGAAATTATCGCGAAGGCTGGCGCTGAGATCATCGTGAAGGCACGCAAGGAGATCAGCAGTCACATCTATGCCGTTGGCTTCCTTGCGGTGATCGCGGTTGCGATTCTCGCCGCGAGCACGCTTCGCCGGCATCCTGCTGCTACTAATGTTTCCTTGGGCGATCAGCCTGTCGGGGCAGCGCTGGAAAAACCCTCACCAAATCCAAGGCACAATTCAGCAGATCGTGCGGCAAGGCAAGCACAGTCATTCGCCTCAGCCGGGCAAATTGTTCGTCAGGTATTGCCAAATGTCACAGCAAGCGCTCTGAAGACGATTCACGGAAAGGTGCGAGTCACGGTGCGTGTTCATACTGACCGTGCAGGAAACGTCGCTAAGGCCGAATTCGTGTCCGCAGGGCCTAGCCGATATTTCGCCAACCACGCTCTTGAGGCAGCACAAGACTGGAAATTCGCCAGCCCCAACGCTCATGTCTGGGTTCTCCAGTTTGTATTTCAGAGGAGCGGAACCTCGGTGAATCCGCGCCCAATGAATTCGTAAGCTGTGGCTTGCCCCAAGGTTCTTGATGGACTACCGCCCGCAGCTGCGTTAGCCGGAGGGCGGCATAGAGATTCTGCGGTCATAGGCAACTGAAACTCAGTGCCGCCCCCTTCGGGTTCGACCAAATACATTGCTGACCCGCCGGCTCACGCACGTGGGCTAATACATTCGCCCTTCGGGCTAGTGCACTGATTTGCTCTCAGCGCCAAATCATCGATTTTGAGGGCAACACGTCCCAACAGCCAATCACCAAACCAAAGGCAGCCAAGCACACGTAGGGGGCGCCATGCATGAAGAACTCGATAATCACCACGTCTTATGGAAAGGATTCGTTTCCGGCCTGGCAGCCGGACTGGCCGGCACGGCTGCAATGACGCTCTTCCAGACTGGCTGGTCGAAGGCAGAGCAGGAACTCAATCGGAAGAATGGGAGCGAGGAATCAAAAAACTCCGATCAATCGCAGCAAGAGGAACCCTCCACCGTAAAGGTGGCGAATAAAATTTCCGAGGCCACTCTTCACCGTGACTTGGGAAAAAGCGAAAAAGAGCCGGCCAGCTATGCCGTTCACTTTGCCTTCGGCACCCTGATGGGCGGCATCTACGGAATTTCCAGTGAATATCTGAAGATCGCGCGAACAGGATATGGGCTGTTACATGGGCTTGGTCTTTGGGCGGGAGCAGACGCTACGGTCCTGCCCGCAATGGGCCTCTCGCAACCTGTTACGAAGCGATCGCCAACCGAACTCACCTACGAAATCCTGGCTCATGCGGTGTACGGTGTCAGCAGCGAAGCTACGAGGAGATTCGTTCGCGCTCAGCTCGCATAGCAACGCGAACTACTGAGCGGCGACAGTTTCCTCTTGCTGCGACTCTGAATTTAGCCCACGCAAGCGAGCGAGTGCCCAAACCGCATGTTCTGCAATTACTGAATCCTCGCTTAGCGCCAGTCGTTCCAATGCAGGAATATATTCCTGCAATCCGCTGTTTCCCATTGCTACAGCCACATTGCGAAGAAAACCTGAATACTTCGCGCGCGAGATTGGTGAGCCGCGGAAGCGCTTCCGAAATTGTTCGGCAGACATTTGCGACAGCTCCGATAAATCAGGATTGATCAAAGAAGCGTCCGCTTCGAAACCGGCGTTCGTGGCAACCGGAACCTTGCGATTCCACGGACATACATCCTGACAGATGTCGCACCCAAACACGTGCCTGCCAATGTTCCCGCGTACCGATTCGGGAATCGAGCCGCGCTTCTCGATCGTGAAGTATGCGATGCATCGCGATGCATCGAGTTGATGAGGGCCGATCAGCGCGTCGGTCGGGCAGGCATCGATGCAGCGCGTGCAGCGTCCGCAGCGGTCGGGAGCAATGTCGAGTTTCTGATCGGGAACGAACGCCGAGTACGGTATTGATGTGACGATGACGCCGAGAAAAATCCACGAGCCAAGTTCCTGGTTGATGATGCAGGTGTTCTTGCCAATCCAGCCGATGCCCGCGTACTTGGCGTAAACGCGCTCAAGCACCGGACCGGTATCGACGTAAGCGCGGGTAATGATTTCCTCTCCTGCAGCGCGTTGCTCCTCGATCAAAGTAGCTTCGACTTTGCGCAACGAGCCCAACACTGTGTCGTGGTAATCGCGAGGGCTGAGCGCATAACGCGAGATCCAGCCCTGAGTTCGGGCCGCCGGTTCAGTCGATTTCGGTGCGGCCGGGTTGTAGTTCATCGCAACTACGATCACTGACTTCGCCCAAGGCAGCGCCTCCTCGAGCGCACTGCGCTTGTATTTGCCGGACTCGCTGCGCCGCTTCAGGTACTCCATTTCCCCCGCATATCCAGCATCGACCCAATCGGCGAAGCGATCCAGCTCGCGCATCTCTGGATGGCTCGCCGGAGCCAGGCCGACACGCTCGAATCCCGCGGCTGTTGCGGATTGTTGAACGGAGAGCAGAAGAGAGGAAGGCACTACCGATATTTTCGCATCGAAACCGAACCCATATCTTCTGAGCGGGTCATATGGTTGGCTGTTTGCCACTCCGCGAACATAGCCTATGGAGCAAGGCCCTTCGGGCTCACTTCTTGGCAGTGACTAAGAGTCGCGCTTCACATCTGCTTTGTCGGGACTTCGCAATCGCGCTTTTCCGCTCCCACGGCTTAGACCAAATCGAGCATCTGCGCTTTTATTCAGCTCCAGGCTAACCAGCAATTCTGTATCTCGCGCTCGACCTGGGTCGTCTAATCACGTAGTGCTCTCATATAGTTCTCAAGGTAGGAACATAGGCATCGTGCTCTACGAGCCGCAGCGTTCTGGGACCTTTCCCGCGTTGCTGGTGATTCACGGCTCTTCTGGGCCGGTAAGTTCGTTTGTTGGCGACTATGCCCAGCAACTCGCGAATTTTGGCTACATCGTTTTTTTCGTGCACTACTTTGACGCGACCGGAACCAGTCATGCCAGCTACTCTGGAATTCGCACTCATTTCCAGACGTGGCTGACTACGATTGCCGACGCGATCAGCTTTGCCGAGAGGCATCCGAAGGTCGATTCGCAGCGCATCGGACTGCTCGGCGTTTCGTTGGGTGGATTTCTATCGCTGTCGCTTGCCTCGAAGGACTCGCGCATCTGCACAGTTGCTAGCCTGATGGGAGGAATGCCGGACGACTTCATCTCTGGAGCTCGGCAGATGCCGCCAACCCTGCTGCTGCATGGGGAAGCCGATTCCACAGTTCCAGTGAGCGAAGCGCAAAAAGTCGAGGCCCTGCTCAAACGGCTGGGAACGCCACACGAGCTGAAGATCTATCCCGGACAGGGACACAGCTTCCGCGGAATGGCACAAATGGACGCGCTTACTCGAACGCTACGCTTCCTGAATCGCCATTTGAAAAAAGAAAACGCAACCTTCGGACTGAAGGACCTGCTGCTCAGCTTTCGATAAGAGTCTCTGCTGGACGAGGGCTACTTCACCAAGCCTTCAACTCCTTGAGTCTGTCATCCGGAGCCCTGTTTGGGCGAAGGATCTCCCGCTAACGCTTGAAACAAAAATGCATTCACGAGGCTCCTTGGCCCAG
>DASTZZ010000032.1 GCA_035764005.1 Terriglobales bacterium | reverse complement strand
TGTTGACTACTATATCGAGAACGGTCTGTACGTTTTTACCGAGCGCTACCTGCTGAACCGCGGATACTGCTGCCAATCGGGATGCCGACATTGCCCATACGGCTTCGCGAGCGGAAAGGTCACTGCAAATAAATAGGGCGGCTCGAAAGCCGCCCTACGTTGGAGGTTGATATCAGAATTAGTGACTCATCGGGTTGCTGCTGTTGTTATTGTTCGCCGAGCCGCTAACTTTGATGTGGTCCTTTACCTTCTTGCCGTTTGCATTGTCCTTCGCGATGCGGACTGCTTCTTTACGGTCCTGCGAGCTGTTCGCGGTTCCGCTCAGTTCAATGTTGCCCTTCGCATCGGTGCTCACGGTCACGCCAGAGAGGTTCGAGTTCTGCTGCAGAGCAGACTGAATCTTGCTGGTCGCGTCCCCGCCCATATCGCTCTGCGGAACGCCCGACGCGGAGCTCGAAGAAGCTGCGCCGGTCTGTCCGCTGGTGCTGCTGGACGGATTCTGGCTCTGGTCAGCAGAGGACGAGCTGGAAGGCGAAGTCGACTGTGAAGAGCTAGGTGACGTGGATTGCGAAGAAGAGGTGGAAGGAGAAGTTGAGCTCTGATCGGACTGCGGCATCGAGGAGCTGCTGCTCGAACTTGAGCTGCTCGAAGGCGTAGTGCTCTGCGGGTTCGTCGAGGACGAAGGAGCAGTGCTGCTCTGATCAGACTGCGGCAGCGTGGAGCTCGAGCTGCTCGATGGGCTCGAGGACGTGCTGCTGCTCGATGGACTCGTTGAACTCTGCGAGCCTACGGTTGAGCTGCTGGAGGACGGACTCGCGGTCTGTCCGCTGCTGCTCGTGCTGGTGCTCGGTGCTGCCGTGGTCGAGCTGGAAGACGACGATGACGGCGTCTGGCTGCTCGTCGATGGTAGTTGGTCTGACTGCGGCTGAGCCGACGTTGGATTCTGCGACGTGCTCTGCTGAGCAGCCGGGGTTTGCGATTGATCCGGAGTGGTGCTACTCGATGTGCTGGGCGTCGCTGTTGAACTTTGAGCAAGCGCGAAACCAGCGCTCATCGCCAGTACCATTCCTAATCTGTACAGGTTCTTCTTCATTCGGTTACTCCCTCTGATGTGAGTGATTTGTTGCCTGCTCAACGAAGCGCGCGGTTACGCGGCCGACAGACAAAGGATTGGTGACAGCAGGCCATTGGTCGCAGTTGGTGTGATGGGCCGGGTGCACAGGAGGTTGACAGCGTTTTTGAAAATTTCGCGAGCTGCTGGAACCTTAGATAGCTTTGCCCTTTGTTTGCCGTATGCGCAGAGGTTGACTACTCGATAGACGTAAGTACATGGCCGAGGATTGGAAGTGGATTGCCAGCAAGACTCAATCGAAGTCACGCAACTCTTCCCGAAAACTGTGTTTGTAGTGGTAGGTTCGCCGGCGAGCCTAATCGAGGAGGAAGCAATGAAACGCACCATTTTGGGAATTGCACTTGTGGGACTGATGGGCGCCGGCTCGCTGATGGCGCAGGATCGAGACGATTGGCGTCCGAATCGCGACGTTCGCCATGATTATGCGGATCGCCGCGGCGACTATCGCGACATCCGCAACGATCAGGCCAAAATCGCACACGATCGCTGGGAACTCAATCGCGACCTGCGCAACGGCGACTACGCCGGAGCACGCGAGGAACGCCAGGAGCTGCGCAGTGAATATCGCGACGTCAATCGTGACCGACGCGATGTCCGCCGCGATACACGAGACATTCGCAACGACCGATTTTGGGGTTGGCGCTAAGTAGTAAGGACGACGAACAGCGCGGGAGGGGCAGCCCTGGAGGCTGCCCTTTTCCTACCCAGAGCCGCTCATTTGGGTTATCGCCAGTTACGACTCGAGCGCAGCGTTCATTGTGATCTTTGTGTTCAAGAGCCGAGAAATTGGACAGCCGGCTTTCGCATCGGCTGCGGCCTTGTCGAATGCTGCTTTGTTTCCACCGGGAATGCGAGCTTTAACGTCGAGATGACTTTCAGTGACTGTGAATCCTTTGTCGGTTTTTTCAAACGTGAGCGTGCATTTGGTATCAACGCTCTGCGGAGTAATGTTAGCTTTTCCCAGTTCGGCACTGAGTGCCATGGAGAAGCATCCGGCGTGAGCGGCTGCGATAAGTTCTTCGGGATTGGTTCCCACACCGCTTTCGAACCTCGTGCTGAATGAGTATTGCGAATTGGAAAGGACTCCGCTTGCTGTCGAGACGGTGCCTTTGCCGTCCTTCAGTCCGCCCCTCCACTGTGCGCTGGCCGTTCTCTGCATGATCTTGCTCCTTGATGAGTCGAAGTGAAACTATTCAGCATAGCAGGCGGAAAAGAGTGTCTGCTTCGGCGCCACGTTGATTGTCTGCTTTGGCACACTATGGACGCACTCGCTGAAGACGAAGACCAATGCAACCTCGACGGAGGTCAGACTTGGATCTCGCGCCGTGCATCGCACACCCCATAATCTTTCCTGGAGAACAGTCATGCCCAAGGTGCGTGCAGTACAAGTGAGCAGTGCTGGCGGACCGTTCGAGATGGTCGAGCGCGAGATACCGCAGCCGGGTCCGCGACAGGTCCGCGTAAAAGTGCAGGCCTGCGGGTTGTGTCACAGCGACTCGCTCACGAAAGAAGGACACTGGCCAGGCATCACATATCCCCGCGTACCCGGACACGAGGTGGCCGGAGTGATCGATGCGCTCGGTCCTGACGTGCCGCAGTGGAAGGAGGGACAGCGCGTCGGCGTCGGCTGGCTCGGCTCGTATTGCGGACACTGCGAGTCATGTCGCCGCGGCAGCTTCGTCACCTGCGCGAACCAGAAGATCACTGGCATCACTATGGACGGTGGGTACGAGGATTATGTTCTGGTGCCCTTTGAAGGGCTGGCGCTAATTCCCAACGAGATCAGTCCGGCGGAAGCTGGGCCCCTGGTGTGCGCTGGGATCACGACCTTCAACTCGCTGCGCAATAGCGGGGCGCGGGGCGGAGATACGGTCGCAGTGCTCGGAATAGGTGGTCTGGGACACCTTGGAGTCCAGTTCGCAGCGAAGATGGGCTTCCGCACTATCGCGATCGCACGCGGAAAAGACAAAGAACCGCTGGCAAAAGAGCTCGGCGCGCAGCACTACATAGACAGCGCAGCCACAGATCCTGCTGCCGAGTTGCAGAAACTCGGCGGGGCGAGAATCATCCTCGCCACTGCAACCAATGCGCAGGCAATGGCCGCAACAATGGGCGGCCTGTCGCTCGATGGACGCCTGATCGTCCTCGGCGCCGACTTCACACCCATGCAGCTCAACACCGTCAGCTTCATCGGCAAACGCTCCGGACTCTATGGATGGCCCTCCGGATCCTCAATCGATTCGGAAGACACGATGAGGTTCTCGGCAATGACCGGTGTACGTCCGATGATCGAGACCTTTCCGCTCGAAAAAGCTCAAGAGGCTTACGACCGCATGATGAGCAACAAGGCGCGCTTTCGGGTGGTGATCACGACCGGAAATTAGGCACGTCGCGGGACACTCTCGATTCAGGTTGCAATGCGCACACTTGTGCTCCAATACCACCTCGTCAATATGCGAACTTGTTCGCTCAACTGCATGAATGACTCGGATGGTTTTTGGCTTAGACATATTGATGGTACAATGAGACATATGCGCACCACAGTGAGACTGTCCCAAGACCTGCTTCGCCGGGCAAAGAGAAAGGCTGCAGATGAGGGGCGTACCCTCACTTCAGTTCTGGAAGAAGGCCTGAAGATGGTTCTTACAAGTTCGAAACCTGCTCGACGATCCAGAGTTCAGTTGCCGGTATCCAAAATGCGAGGCGGTACTCTGCCCGGCGTTGATCTTAACCGTAGTAGCGATCTGGAAGATCGGCTTGAAGGACTGTGATCCTCGCCGATGTCAATGTCCTTGTAAACGCCTTCCGCTCCGATGCTGGCGATCATGTCTTGTGTCACACATGGCTGAGCGGAATCCTGAACGGAAGTTCCCGTTACGGAATGTCGCTTCAGGTATTAAGTGCGCTTGTTCGCATAGCTACACATTCGCGGATCTTTGCTCGCCCGAGCACCTGTGCCGAAGCGCTGGATTTCTGTGAACTACTGATCGCTCAGCCGCACTGTGTTGTAATTCAGCCGGGACCGGACCACTGGAGAATCTTTGCCGATCTCTGCAGAACATCCGACGTGCGGGGCAGTTTAGTATCGGATGCCTGGTATGCCGCACTCGCTATCGAATCCGGCTCTGAATGGATCACTCTGGATAGAGACTACGCAAGATTCCCGCGGCTCAAGTGGCGCGTGCCGACTCTCGGCGTCTGAAACCGGAGTACATTCTGTGCTCTACGGCTCCACTCAGTCCACGCGCTCTAATGCGAAACCTCAACTCTGCAGGCCGAGAGCAACGCTCAACATCCATTGCCATACTCACGAACTCGTAGGAACATACTGCACGCATATGGTGTCTGCTGGAGGCATGAGCTGCATGCTGGAGCTTCGTCACGTTTGCAAGAGATTCTCGGGAATTCGGGCGGTTGATGATGTGACTTTCACTGCCCGTGCCGGAGAGATAACCGGGTACCTCGGTCCAAATGGGTCGGGCAAGTCCACGACGATGAAGATGATCACGGGCCTACTGGAAATGACCTCGGGCGAGATACTGTTCGACGGTGTACCGATTCGCAGCGATCTGACTTCCTACAAGCAGCGCATGGGATACGTGCCGGAAGAACCTTACCTGTACGCACACCTGACCGGGCTCGAGTACCTGGTTATGATCGGACAGCTTCGCGGCTTGCCCGAAAAGAGAACAGCGGAACGGATTGACGGCCTGCTACAGTTATTTGCTTTACACGCCGAGCGACATTCGCCTCTATCCTCTTACTCGAAGGGCATGCGCCAGAAGATTCTTATCACCGCAGCCCTGTTGCACAATCCCGATCTGGTTCTGCTCGACGAGCCGTTTTCGGGACTGGATGTTTCTTCCGCGCTGATCCTGCGAACACTGATTCAGGAGCTTGCGGCTCGCGGGAAAGTCGTCGTGTTCAGCTCACACGAACTTGAGACCGTCGAGCGGGTCGCCTCGCGTGTGGTGATCCTGCATGGGGGCAGAATCGTCGCCGACGATTCGATCGAGAGCTTGCGGGCTTTGATGGCAGCGCCCAATCTGGAGGCCATCTTCTCCCAGTTGGCAGTTGAGCAGGACACGGCCTCAATTTCGCGGCAAATCGCCGATCTCATACAAGCCTGATGCTTTCAAATATTGAGAAGGTCCAGTTTCGCGTGCTGTTTCGGCAGTTTCTGTTTCGGATTGTCGATTTGGAACTGCTAGCCCCTGAAGGCGATCTGGCGAAACTGTTGGGCCATTTCGCATCTCTGCTGTTGTTCTTCAGCGTGATTATGGCCCTCGTCGCGCTGTTTATGGGAAGTGCGCCGCCCGGGCCTGCGGGCATCGCGCAATGCTGGACGATGGAGCACTTCCTCATTTCGACCACCATGCTCGTGGTAGGGCTCTTCGCTGTTTTGAGCTGGGACTCATCGTTCCCTGATCGCCGCGACATGTTGGTATTGGCTCCGCTGCCAATTCGCGTTCAGACGTTGTTGCTGGCGAAAGTCTCCGCCGTGGGCGCGGCGCTGGGGGCGACCGTTATGGCTCTGAACATCTTCAGCGGCATCACGTGGCCTTTGTTCTGGATTCCTGCGAACGGAGGCGCGATCGGTTTCCTTCGAGCCCTGGCCGCCTATTGGGTGACCACGTTCGCTGCAGGCGTGTTCATTTTTGGTTCCGTATTGGGATTACAGGGAGTGGTGGCCCAGCTCTTGTCACGCCGCATGTTCCTCCGCGCGTCGGCATTGTTACAGATTGTGGCGTTCAGCCTCTTTATCTGCATGTATTTTCTGGAGCCGCATTGGGCGTATCCCAAGGCGATGACTGCCGAACAAAATCAGGCGGCTCTGGCGTGGCTGCCTTCCTATTGGTTTCTTGCGCTGTTCCAGATGCTCAATGGATCGATGCCGCCGGCCCTGCTGGAATCGGCTGAGCGAGCGATCGTCGGCGTCTCAGCCGCGACGCTGGGAGCAGCAGCGGCGTTTCTGCTTTGCTATTTTCGCAATCTGCGCAAAATCATCGAAGAGCCGGATATCGCTCCGGCTCGCAAAGCATTGACGTGGCCTTTTCGCCTGGGGAATGCAACTAGCACTGCAATTTCTAATTTCAGCATTCGTACTTTGCTGCGTAGCCGCCAGCACAGAGCTATCGTGTGCTTTTATCTCGGAGTTGGTTTTGCGGTTGTATTTCTATTTCTGAAATCAGGAATTGAGAAAAAGACAATAGACGATCTGGGAGCGGCCACTTTAGGACAAGCCGGCGTGCCACTGTTGGCCTCAAGCATCATCATGATTTGTGCGGCTGTGATGGGAACACGCATTGCGTTTTCTATGCCCGCCGATCTCCGAGCCAATTGGATCTTCCGCACCGTTCCGCTCCCCAGGCCTTCTCACTGCGTGGTTGGCGCTCGACGCGGGCTCTTGCTCCTGGCAGCCGTTCCGATTTGGGCAGCATCCGCCGCCTTATTTTTTTCGATGTGGCCATTGCGGATGGCAATTTTTCACCTCGGCATTCTGGCTTTGCTGGCCGTTGCGCTGACCGAAGGATTGATGCTGAACTTCCGCAAAATTCCGTTTACGTGTTCCTATCTTCCCGGAAAAGCGAACGTGTACCTCACATTCTGGACCTACACCATGCTCGGCGTACCTGTACTCGAATTCTGCACTCGAGTGGAGTGGCGCGCGCTCCAAAGCGTCAGGAGTTCCGTTGCGATCATGATCATTCTGGCTGTCATCGCGGCCAGCCTCAAATTCTGGAGTTCGTCTCTGAGCAAATCGCGTGACCTCGGTCTTAAATTCGAGGAATCACCTGAACCTGCCGTGTTCGCTTTGGACTTGCACCGCGACGGAGAGCTGATCGATAGCGCCGTCAGACGCTGAGTCTTCCGTAATCGCTGCGGCGCAGGTGTTCTAGCCTATGGATACCGTACCGAGTTCCAGTTCAACGACGCTAGAAAGGAGTTCGCACTAGAACATTCCCATACTTCTGTCCATTACTGAGGTCTTCTGTCCATAAGACTTCGCAACCCAGTTCGAGCGCGCTATTTAGAATGAGGGCATCCCAGAATGCAACTTTGTACCGCTGGTGTAATCGCGATGCAGCGACCAAGTCCATGAACGCTAACCGATGCAAGTTCCAGGACTGCATGTCTCGGAGCACCTCCTCCGCATCTTCCGGTTTCATCTTCAATTTGCGAGTTGCCGCGGCATAGAACTCCGTGAGGACCTGGATACTTGTTGCTGCGTTACCCTGTTCGAGGAGTCTTTCGAGCAGCACCACTGATTTTTGGTGCTTGTCGCCTGCGCTGCCATCGTGAGCGTAAATCAGAATATTTGTATCCACGAACTCAGCGTTCATGGAGTTCTTCCCGGGACCAGCGAATCTTGCCTTTAGTGCCTCGGTCAGGTGCGTTTCGGATCCGCTCAAGAAAACGACGATTGGCTCCGCCGCGTCTTCTATCATTCATCAGCGCTTCAATTGCTTCCGCCATTAACTGAGTCATAGATTGGTTTCTCTCCGCCGCAAAAATTCGGAATCGACGGAGCAGTGCCTCAGGAAGGCTCAGGGTCACATTTTTGTGAGTAGTCACATGGATAAGTGTATCACATATTTATGTGAATACGCACAGTGGCCCAAACGCCTGCCTTCATGTGGTCTAATCTATTTCGCGAGCCGCAACCTACTGAGAAATCCGCTTTGCATCTTCGATGATGTTTCCGCAGCCGAAGGAGAGCTTCATGCGATTGATTATTCTTTTGCTGTTGTTGAGCACGATGATGAGCTTTGGACAAACTCGGGACACGGCAGAGCCGCAGACGATTCCATTATGGGAACAGGGCGCACCGGGAGCACTCGGCCAGGCCGATGAGGATAAACCCACCATCACACTGTACAAAGCAAATGGGACCGGCGTTCGCACCGCCATGATTGTCGCGCCTGGTGGCGCGTACGCGCACCTGGCTATGAACCATGAAGGACGACAGGTGGCCAACTGGCTCAACGCGCTCGGAGTTACGGCGTTTGTTCTCAAATATCGGCTTGGACCGAGGTACCACCATCCCATTGAGCTTGGCGATGCGCAGCGTGCGATTCGCCTGGTGCGCAGCCGCGCACAGGAGTTCGGCATCGCGCCGGACCGGCTGGGCATAATGGGATTTTCTGCAGGAGGACATCTCGCCTCGACTGCCGGCACCCACTTCGACAACGGCAACAGCAGCGCCGCTGATCCTATTGATCGCGCAAGCAACCGTCCGGACTTCCTCATCCTCGGATATCCAGTGATCACGATGCAAGGGCCTTACGCCCATACAGGCTCGGTGAGAAATCTGCTAGGCGATCATCCCGATCCGAAATTACTGGAAGGTCTTTCCAACGAGCTTCACATCAACTCGCAAACGCCTCCAACCTTCTTGTTCACGACCAGTGAGGACAAAACCGTTCCCGCGGAGAACAGTGTCGACTTCTATCTCGCGTTGCACAAAGCTGGAGTTCCGGCAGAGCTGCACGTCTTCGAAAAAGGGCCGCATGGAGTGGGGCTCGACCTGTCTGATCCTGCGCTGGGCGAGTGGCCGACACTGCTCGCGAATTGGCTGCGCGAGCGAGGACTGGTCGGGGCGCGATAGCAATAAGGCAACCTCGACCTCTGGCGCGCGACTCCCATCCCAAGGATTTCGAGGAGACTACGAATGGCACGAGACGGGTTCTGGAGCGGGTTCGGATGGGGCACTCTGGCCGGAGCTGCTGCTGGTTCGGCTGCGTTCTGGTTCGCAAGCGGACGTGCGTCCAGTTACGACAGCCGAATTCTGCGCCTGGAACGCAGCATCCAGATCGGTCGACCAATGGAAGAAGTTTACAGCGCATGGTCCCGTTTTGAGAGCCTGCCGGAACGAGTTGCACTGCTCCGCGAAGTCACGGTTCGCGGGGATGAATCCACCTGGCGGTTGCAGATCGACGGGCGTCCCTTCGAGTTCAACGCCGTTACTTCGCAGTTGATTCCGAATCAGGCAATTGGATGGAAATCCGTGAGCGGCCCAAAGCACTCGGGCCGCATTAACTTCGCGCGCCTCGGTAACGACACTCTCGTCCACGTGACCATGAACTACGCTCCTCCGCTCGGACGGCTTGGACGATTGCTGGCGCCGGTCACCGATCATCTGGAGAGCAAGATTGAAGAAGCATTGAGGGATTTCAAACGCTCGCTCGAAGAGCCCGGAGCTGCAGGACGCGAGCGTTCCGCGAGCGATATCGCAGTTGACCGTTGGCAGGGACGAGCGCCAGCCAGTGCCGGTTGGGATCAACCCAGCGCGCAGCGCGCTACAGGAACAGAGGGCGCGCGGCGGAGAAATCCTGCCGGCACTCCCGAAACGCATGTTGAGGATGTCGCCGGTGTGCGGAATCCGGGAGCCGTCGACTACACCCGTCCGCCGAAGAATCGCTGATCACTTCGACGGTTCTTCCTCTTGCGGGAAAGACTTCATCGTGAGTTCGCGTGACTTGGCAGCGACCCGTCCTACTTCATCCTGATCGTACTGCTTCAGCGTTCCGCGAATAACCCAGTAGCCTTCTTTGTCGGGCGTCTTGGCATCGCCCCGATTCACGTCTCCCGAAAATTCATACCATGTGCCGTGCACTGGCTTCGTAGTGAAGTCGATGTGATTGCCTGCGAGCGTCGCTTTGCTGAAGAACTGATCGAGGAAGGCATCGCGGTCGCTATCGCGCTCGCCGTAGCGCGAAACAAAGCCCGATAACTTCCCATTTTCCACCGTGATCTGTACAAACTCGCCTTCACGCAGGAAGGTGTACATCCCGGAGATCTCGTCAGGAACGCTTGCTTGCACCGCAGGAGCTTGAAGGGACGATTTGCTCTTTTTGTGGCCGGCCTTTTGCGCATGAGAATCAAGAGAGGCACCTGTGATTACGAACAGCAGACACGAGAGCAGGCCCACACTGACGGGGATGGATGGGAATGAGGTGATTTTGCGCATTGTTTGAGAGTGGTTTCGATTGTTTACCAAGGTATAATCCAGCTACTCAGTAAGCAACGGTTTTTCCATGTCCGTCCCTGGCAGTGCACGGCAGCAATCGTCGATCTCAAGAGCTGCGAACGCGCGCCAACCTCGCCTGAATTGGGAACTCCCTGAGTGGTTTCCATCGTTTCGCGAAAATCTCTCTTCTCTGCTCCGTGGTGAGGAATCAAGCAGTAACGGATTCCGCCCGGGAATCTTCTGGAAAGATGTCTTCGTCGATCAAGAGCTGAATTGGAAAGCAATCACGCGATCGTATGCCGGCCACCTGATCTTTGCCGGGCTGGTGTATGTGCTCTCGATGCCGTACTATGCGCATCACTTCACGCTCGTTCAATCGCACGATCGAATTACTTATATCAACCCCGATGAGGACATTCTTGTTTCGGAGCCTCCGGTCGAACAGCCGGCGCCGAAGAAGCTTGCAGCGGTAATCAGCCGCAGTTCTAGAGCGCATTTTGCTTCGCAGAGCGATGCCGCGAAGCGAGTCGCGCAAGCAATGGCGGTTCCAAAATGGGCAGACAATACTACACGCACGATTGTCACCCCCACTGCGCCAAAGATTTTCGCTACCGCTCCGATGCCCGACATCGTGCTGGTTACGCCAGTTCCACAGGCGCCTCGAGTAGCCTCAGTCGCATCGAGCGCACCCAAACTCGTAGCGCCGGTTCTGGATGTAAGTCCCGTCGCGCCGCCTCCTGACGTGAGCCAGGCAAAGCTGACCATGCCGGCGCTGCCTCAGGCCGCGGCAATTGCTCCGCCTGTAGATACACACGGAACACGCAACCTGGCGAAGCTAAACATCATGCCAACGCCGCAAGCAGTAAATGCGGAACCGAAGCTCACGGTTACGGCCAGTAATAACATTCCCAGTTTCGGAAATGTTGAACCAATTGCTCCGGCTCCCGACCTGAAGAATGCGGGTACGACTCAGCTGTCGAAGGCTATTCCTGCTCCAGCACAGCCGGTTGCTCCGCCTCCAGACACGCAGGCTCTGGCACGCGCTTCGAGATTGAGTGGGAGTCTCCCGGCAGCCGCCGAGCCGATCGATCCAGCGCCGGACATTAGCGGCACCGGGACTGCAGCTTCGGCAGCCGGCTCACTGATTTCGATCAATCTCAATCCGGTTGCAGGACCGCCGCGAGTGCCGGACGGAACCCGACGCGGTGCGTTCGCGGGAAGTCCTGATGCTGGAAACGGTACAGGAATACCTGAGCGCAAAGCCGGCGGCAACGGTCCGGGAGGCGATTCACCGGTAGCCACCAAAGACGAACTCGGCATCATCGCTGCCGCAGTTCCGCATGGAGTCGTCGACAATATTGCAGCAGTGACCTCTCCCGTTTCGGGAGGGAGTCCGCTGCGTAATTCCCTGCTGGCCATGGCGAGGCATCCCGGCTTGAGCTTGCCGCCTCCACGCGTGACGCCTACCGATGATCCGCCGAATGCTGTGGACGAAAAAATCTTCCACGGACGCAAGTACTACACGATGGCGCTCAACAAGCCGAATCTGACCTCCGCAGGCGGAAGCTGGATCTTTCGTTTCGCCGAGCGCGGCATTAACGGCGGATCCGGTGACGTGACTGCACCGATTCCATTGCGGGAAGTCGATGCGGCGTATCCGGCCGAACTGATGCGCGAGAACGTTCAGGGCGTTGTCATTTTGTATGCGATCATCCGCGCTGATGGCAGCGTTGCAGAAGTAAAGATTCTCGAGGGTTTCGACGATCGTCTCGACGAGAATGCAGCCCGGGCGCTCAGCGCCTGGCACTTTGTTCCCGGCACGCGCGATGGCAATCCCATCGATCTCGAAACGGTGGTCCGCATCCCTTTCCGCAGCAGGCGCGGGTTCTAAGGAATCAGCCCAACTCGGCGGACGTTCACGCCATACGCCGTGTCGATCACCTGGGCCACGTAATCGAATTCCACATCGGGATCGCCTTTGACGAACAGCACACGATCCGCGCGGGATTTGTAGATCTCAATCAGGCGATTTCCAAGATCCTTCCAGGCGAGTGGCTGCTGGTTGATCGCTATGGAAGGAGGGCCGCTCTTTTCCTGTTTGAGCTGCAACACGATGGGAGCGTAGGCCTGAGCGTCATTGCCTTTCTGCTGAGGAACCTCCGTGAGCAGACCATGCGGATCCATGGGCGTAATGATCATGAAGATAATCAGCAGAACGAGCAAAACATCGATCAAAGGTGTAACGTTCATCTCCGCTGCAGGACGACCGCCTGCTCCCAAATTGAAACTCATGTTTTCTCCAGCTGCACAATTGGACACCGAAGCCCCGGAGAGAGTTTCAGATACGGCTACTGCGGTTGGTGAGGCACCATTGTTTGTCGGATGAATGCAGACGGACTTAAAGCGCGGTGGCTGCAGTGGTAAGTGGTTTTTCGAGCAACTGATAAATTTCCGGACTTACACATACCTCATAGTATTTGCGTGCAGTCCAGTCGTTGACCTTCATGCTGCCGGCGTCAACGTGGGGAATGACAGCTTCTCGAATTGCGATCTTGTGGAATAGTCCCGAGGCAATCGGAACGGTTCCGCTGAACAGCTTGACTTCTTCTTTCGGCCAAATCGTGGCTAGCTGGCAGGAATGCTCTTTGAGGCTAATTTCCTGCGCGAGCTTTTCGAATGCGGCTGGGCTGATCATTGCGCCTCCGATGTTGTACCGCACCAGGAATTCGTCGGGATTGCCGCTCGTATCCTTATCCTGCACTGTTTGCAGACTGAACACGTTAAACGGTGTCGTTCTGCCGGCCACGAACTTGCGCGCGCCCTTACTGCAGGAAGACAGCCGATCGCTTTCGTTCAAGGCACGCGAAATCATGATTCGCTGCGGGCCGTACATGAGATACATCGGCGGCGAGTCCTGATACGAGATCCCGATTCCGAGTTCCAAAGCGGGAAGGCCCTGCTTTTGCGACTGCTCGTTATAAGCACTCACGATACCGAGCATTTCTTTTGCCAGTACGCAGGCGCGCGCTACTGCGAGACCACCTTCGCCTTCCCGCTCAAACAAGGCAAGGATCATGGCGTCGCCTTCGATAAACACCGTCGCGGCATCGTACTTCGGCAGAAGCTTATTAATCGGTTCGTAGAAGTTCAGGCTGAAGTATGAGGCTGGATTGAGTCCTCGCTCGAAAAGCGTGCGGGTGAGCGTAGTCGATTCGCGAATGTCGGCTTTGAGTATGACGTGCCGCAGAACCTTTTCTTCTCCAGTCTTTTGTTCATCGGGGAGCAGGAACTCATAAAGCGTGTTGTTGATTGCCGAGAGTTCGCGAAGCCGTTCGGTAGAAATTACGTTTATTGCGTCCATGGCCGAACAGACAGCTTCAAAGCGACGGAAGTCGCGGTGATAACGAACGAAGTCGGCAAAGAATCGGGCTGCGAGCTTGGCGCGTTCTCCACCTCGCCAAGATTCCAGCTTTTTGACGGCTCCGTTTAGATTGTCAGGAGAGATCTTTCCATGCTCCTGAAGCAGGCTCTCAACACGCGAGCGTTCGGTCCGCGAAATCAGCGCGTTCTTGAGCTGCTGCGGATTAATCGGCGGCGAGTACTGTGCCAAAAGAGGAACCGCTTCGTAGGACGCAATCACATGATCGAAGACGTTCTCTTTCTCCAGCATCTCCAACCAACCATTCAGGAGCGCGCGTTGGGCTTTGCCTTTGGGAAGGCTCTCAACCGGAGAACCGCCGGCGAAAAGCTCGTGTGCGTTCTCGGGCTCGTTCAGCAAAAGGTCGATGCCTTCCTCGTTCTCCATGCCATCAGGCTGCAAAGAGCGCAAGAAGTCGCTGGCGATTGCCAGCATGGTTTCAAAACGGTCCGGATCACGATCGTAATTCCCCAGCATGACATACTGCTCGGCGTTTAAATAGTCGTCGCGTCCGTCTTCGGTATAGAGGAGACGGTTGAGGAAAAGATCGTAGGCGACGCTCTCGGTATCACCGAACAGCGAACGTCGCATGCGCGACAACGACTCCTTCTCGATGTCGCGAATCGTGACAAAAAGATCCTGACCGACTTTTCTGAGTATCGCTTTTTTGCTGATCTGAAAATCGGCGAAGCGTTGCCGCAGCTCCACACCTTTGGCCGCAAAGAGCTGGCGCGGCCCTTCATAGGATTTGAGCTTCGTGCGGCAGCGTTCAAGCGCCTGCGAGAATTGCGCGGGCATTTCGTTGCGCTGGAATTTCACGGCAGCGAGGCGCGCAATCAGATCGATGGAAACGTTGTTCTCCGCTTTGGCTCGATTCAGCGCAGCCATGTGGATATCCACCAGAGCGCGTTTGAAATCACTCGCTTCCGGCAACTTCGGCGCACCTGCGTTGCTGATTGCGGGTCCGGCAATTCGAGAAGCGGGCCGCATATTCGCGGCGGACTCTTCGACCAGCGCTTCGATGCGTCCGTGTTTAACGATGAGGCGGAAGATGTGCTGCCGCGCCGTTTCCATGAAGCGCGAGCTGAGCGCCACGTCATGGCGGATATTGTCAACGCCGCGCACTAATCCTTCGAGATGAATTGCGGGCTCGTAGGACGAAAGCTGCACCTGGCGAGCATGTGCAGAGAGCGACCCGCGTTGTAGGAAGCCAAAGGGCATCGCGTTCAGTCCGGCGGCAAGAAGGGCTCAGACCCAGCGACGTCAGTTCGCCTTCAGGCACTTGCAGACACAAACCGGGACACGCAAGTGTAGTGCGCTCTTTCCGCAACAGAGCAGTGGGTGTTCACCTTATCCGCTTAGTTACTTTGGTGTTGGGTCGTACTGAGGCGGTAAGCGATAGTTGATAGGCAGAGAAATTCTCAGACGAGGCAGATGGACAATAGTATGGATAGATGCTAACGGGCCGCCACTGCCTGAATCTATCGTTCTTGTCCGCGACCGCGGACTAATTTTTCGCGCTTCAACCAGCTTTGAATTCGGCGATCTGTTCGGTCGGGTAGAAAACTGGATGCTGCTGCTGAGCTGCATCCATCATGGAGAGCTTGATATTGATCTCTTCGATGTCCTTACGCGACCACCCCACGCTGCTGACCTCGATTTCACCACCGCGATTGACCAGAAACACACTAGGCACATTTGTGAGCTTGTACGCGTTCGAGACGACATAGCGGGCAGGATCGTCCAGGGCGGTTGTGAATGTGACGCCATATTTCTTCACGAAACTCGCCGTGTCCTTCTCATTGTCCTGGGAGATGCCGATGAAGGTTACAGCCTCGGTTTTGTGTACCTGCCAGAGCCGTTCCAAATAGGGAAAAGCGTACTGGCACACCGGACAACTCACCTTGAAGAATGCCAGAACAACCGGACCATCGTTTAGAACCTTCGAAAGAATTAACGACTTTCCAGAGGTACTGGTAAGCGCAAACTCGGGAGCCCGAATGCCGCATGCAAGTGCCATTATCTTCCCCTAATCGAAATCTCACTTCATTTGATTCTAAGCAAGCAGCTTTAGCTTCCGCAAAATCTTCCGCGTCAAACCTGTCAGTGGCAACGTGCCTAACTGCGCCATTGGAGTCCACCTGAGCGACGTTCTGTGTTCGGGATCTCCCGATTCAAAGACCTCGACAGTCCAATCGGTCGTAGTGACCGAATGCCTGACCTTCATCGTCGCAACAGCTTCGGGTGCGGCCTTGAGCTGTGGCAGTTCCCACATTGCCGGCATCAGGCTCTCTCGTCCCGATCTGCGATGAAGGAGAATCATGCTGCCTCGGCGCCGCAGGAGCAGCAACGCGGTCCGCTGTTGCCGCACTTCGCGTCTTCTCACATTCTGAATCGCCCGACTCTCGGAAGCGCAATAGTTCCCAATCGGACAGCTTTTGCACAACGGTGCTGCCGGCGTGCAGATCGTGGCCCCTAATTCCATCATCGCCTGATTAAAATCACCCGGATTTCTCGGATCCAGCAGTTCCTGCGCAGCAGCCCAGAGTCGCTGGCCGGAAACTTCGCTTTCCATCATCCTGTTGAGCACGCGTTCAACATTGCCGTCCACCACGGCAACGGGCTGGCCAAATGCAATACTGGCAATCGCGTTGCCTGTGTAGCGTCCGATGCCGGGGAGCTGCTGAAGTTCCACTGACGTCTTGGGCACGCGTCCGTCATGGTCGGCGACGAGCTGCTTCGCTGCGCGGTGCAACATGCGCGCGCGCCGGTAGTAGCCGAGTCCGCTCCAGGCCGCGAGCACGTCTGCTTCGCTTGCGGAGGCAAGGTCACGAACCGTCGGAAATCGTTTTAGGAACTTCCGGTAGTGCTCCAGGACGGCAGCAACCCGAGTCTGTTGCAGCATGATTTCGGAAACCCAAATGCGATATGGATTGCGGGTTCTCCGCCATGGCAGGTCGCGTCGATTCGCGTGATACCAGGAGAGGATCTGGCGGCGAATTGTCCGCGACTGTTGTGAATTCGTGAAGAGGCGAGCAGCGGGCACGTTGAGCGGATTCTATTTCATTCGTTACGACCGATCATGGATTTTCTGGCACGCTTTAGCTCACGCTGCCGCGCAACACGTCAGCGGTCGTGGGCACGCGCATCCCGCGTCCTTGTGACTCGGCGCCTTCCTCAATACTGTCGCCTTCGCCTGGCGCGAGAAACAGATTCTGTTCGAGGCCATGCTGCTTTGTGTACAGCTCAAAGTATCGGCGTCCGAGTGCGTAGAGCTGCTCGTGGGTTCCGCGTTCGATGATCTCGCCATTTTCGACCACAAGAATCTGCTCGGCACGGCGGATTGTGCTCAAGCGATGCGCGATCACGAAGGTCGTACGCCCGCGCATGAGAAATGACAAGCCTTCCTGAATCAGAGCCTCGGACTCGGAGTCGAGGCTCGAAGTAGCTTCGTCGAGAATCAGAATTCGGGGATCGGCTAGGATTGCGCGGGCAATTGAGATGCGCTGTCGTTGTCCTCCAGAGAGCTTCACGCCTCTTTCACCAACTATGGTGTTGTATCCCTTCTCGAAGCGCTCCGCGAACTCATCGACACGCGCGATACGGCACGAGCGCAGGATTTCTTCTTCCGTCGCCCAAGGTCGCGAAAAGGCCACGTTCTCGCGAATGGTCCCATCGAACAGAAACGATTCCTGCAACACTACGCCCAGCTGCGTGCGATACGAATCGAGGCGCACGGTGCTCAGATCAATGCCATCTACAAGGATGCGACCACTCTGCGGCTTATAGAAAGCAGCGAGCAGACCAATGATGGTCGATTTTCCCGATCCGGACGGACCTACCAATGCCGTGACAGTTCCCGGCATCGATTGAAACGAAATGCCATGCAAGACTTCCTTGCTCTGCTCGTAGGCGAAGCTCACGTCTTCGAATTCGATCGTGCCGTTGATTCCGGGAAGCGTGACCGTCCGCTGGGGATCGACATCTTCCGCCGATTCATTCAGCACTTCGCGCACACGTTCTAAACCGGCCATAGCTTCGGTGATCTGGGTTCCGATGTTCACTACCTGAAGCACCGGAGCGATAAGGAATCCCATGAACATCGTGTAACTGAAGAACTGACCGACTGTGAGCGTACCGGCGAGCATCCTCTGCGCGCCCAAGTACATGATTGACGCACTCACAATGCCCAGCAGTACTGTTGATGACAAACTCATCACGGAAGTAGCTGTGAGAGTGCGAAGGACGTTATTGAGGAGCCTTCCAACACCGCCGGAGAAGACTTCGTGCTCGCGATCTTCAGCGTGATAACCCTTGATTACGCGCACGCCGCCGAGCGATTCGGTCAGGCGTCCACTCACTTCCGCATAAATCTTGCTGCGCTCTCGAAAAATTGGACGAATCGTTGAGAACGCCTTCTTCAGCGCCAAAGCAAAAACGGCGATGCAGACGAACGCGATCATCGTCATCGAGACGCTGATGTGGATGAGCACGATAAACGCAAGAATCGCGGTAAGCAGGCCGCCGAGAAAATCGACCAGTCCAGTGCCGATGAGATTGCGAACGCCCTCGACGTCCGACAGAATGCGCGCAACCATTGTTCCCGTTTTGGTCGCGTCGTAATACGCAATCGGCAGACGGCCAACGTGCTCCTGGATCTGCCGACGCATGTCGGCGATCAGTCGCTGCGCAGCTTTGGAAAGTAGTTGAGTCAGAGAATACGAGGTGATTCCCTGAATAATCGTTGCCGTTACTACAGCAATAATGATCTGATGAAGAACCCAGGCGTGCTTCTTAACGATCACGTCATCGACCAAATACTTGGTCGACGCCGGCAGCACCAGTCCGGCGACGCGATTGATGGACATCAGCAACAAGCCTATGCCCATGAGTCCTTTGCGCGGCCTAATCAGAGACCACAGCTCAGGCAGAGCTCCCTTGATCTGCTGAATAGCAGGGGGTTTGGGCTTTACCTGGACTGCGGCGGTGGCCATTGCGATAGGGTACAGGGGAAATGACGCGGTGAACAGCTAGCCGATTGTGCAGGTTTAGGCTTTAAATTGCTTCTTTGTTGCCGAAATTCCATCTTTACTATTAAAACGTATCAACACCAAGAACTTTACGATTCTTGCGACCCGCGAATGCGGTTGTCGCGAGCTTCCGAGCGTGCCGAATGAGTGTAGCCAAGCTGGGTGCCTTTGCTGTCTTCGTTCTGGGAATGTGTTCAACGGCGTTTTCAGCCAACCCCCTGCCCGCCATGGCATCTTCCCGCATCGCGCTGGAGAAGAATTGGCATATTCAATCCGGCTGCAAGTTGAGCGTAGGCGGCGATGCGCTGTCCCGCGCCGCCTACAACGACCAGAGTTGGCTGGCGACTACAGTGCCGCACACGGTCGAGGGCGCGCAAGTCGATGCCAAGCTGTTTCCCGACCCTTTCTATGCGATGAATCTGCGTGCCATTCCGGGGACGACTTATCCGATCGGCAAAATCTTTACCAACCTGCCGATGGACGAGGACAGTCCGTACAAATGCTCCTGGTGGTATCGAACCGAATTTCGCCTTCCTGCGGAGCTGAAGGGCAGGAACATCTGGCTGCACTTCGACGGCATCAACTACCGCGCGAATATCTGGGTCAATGGGCAGCAGATCGCTAAATCCGACGACGTGGCGGGCGCATACCGTACCTACACCTTCAACATCAAAGATGTCGCACGACCGGGAGCGGAGAACGCCGTTGCAGTGGAAGTATCGGCTCAGACTGACACCGATTTGGGAATTAATTTTGTTGACTGGAATCCGATGCCCGCGGATAAACTCATGGGCTTATGGCGTCCGGTATACATCACGTCCAGCGGACCGGTTTCTGTCCTCTACCCGGCGGTGGCTACTCATTTTCCTGACGACACCCTCGAAACTGCTGACCTCACGGTCATGGGCGAGTTGCAAAATGGAACTGAGCAAGAAGTAACCGGCTCAGTCGAGGCTACTCTGGAAGGCATCGGCACAGTCGAGCAGAAGGTCACGCTGGCCGCCAACGAGCACAAGACCATCGTGTTCGATCCAGCGCTGTTTCCGGAACTTCATATCAAAAATCCGAAGCTGTGGTGGCCGTATCCGCATGGGCCGCAGAACCTTTATACGATTCAGATGCGATTCCGTACCGGTGAAGGCATTTCCGATTCAGCCAGCGCCAAGTTCGGCATTCGCGAGGTCACGGCAGACAAGAATCAGAACGGCTACGAGCTTTTTCACATCAATCACAAGAACATTCTGATTCGTGGTGGCGGATGGTCGCCAGATATGTTTCTGCGCGTCAACTCAGAACGTATGGAGAATGAACTCCGTTACGTTCGCGATCTGCGGCTGAACACGATTCGCCTCGAGGGCAAGCTGGAGACCGACGAGTTCTTCGATCTCGCCGACCGATATGGGGTTCTGATCATGGCCGGCTGGTGCTGCTGCGATCACTGGGAGCACTGGGACAAATGGCAGCCTGCAGATCACGAGATTTCGAAAGCCTCACTCGCCAGCCAGATTCAGCGACTGCGAAATCATCCCAGCATGCTTGTATGGCTGAACGGCAGCGATAATCCGCCGCCTGCCGATGTCGAAACGGATTACATCTCGATTCTTCAGGAGTATCACTGGCCAAACCCGTTTCTTTCTTCGGCAAGCGCCGCTTCTACGACGGTAACTGGTCCGAGTGGCGTAAAAATGTCCGGCCCTTACGATTTCGTGCCACCCTCCTATTGGTTCGTCGATCCAGGCCGCTGGGGCGGAGCCTATGGTTTCAACACCGAGACCAGTCCCGGACCCGCGCCACCGCTGCTAAGTTCGCTGGAGAAGTTTATTCCCAAAACGAACCTTTGGCCGCACGATGATGTCTGGAATTTTCATGCGGGCTTGGGCAACTTCAAGCAGACCAATCTTTTCGACAACGCGATGTCTGTCACCTACGGGCCGCCGACTTCGCTGCTCGATTACGAGAAAAAAGGCCAGGCAATGGCCTATGACGGTGAGCGCGCGATGTTCGAGGCTTACGCGCGCAATAAGTACAACTCGACCGGCATCATCCAATGGATGTTGAACAATGCATGGCCGTCGGTGATCTGGCATCTTTATGACTACTATCTGCTTCCGGCGGGCGGGTACTTCGGCGCGAAGAAAGCCAATGAATATGTGCACGCGCAGTATTCGTACGATGACCACTCGGCCGTTGTCGTGAACAGCCTTTATCAGCCGCAGAAAGGACTCAAGCTGCGCGCTCGCGTCTTCGATCTGAATTCGAAAGAAAGGTTCTCGGACGCAAAAGAGATTGATGTAGACGCCGACAGCGTAGCCCGCGTCCTCATGATTCCTAATATGGGAGAGTTGAACTCGCCCTACTTTGTGCGCCTCGACCTCGCCGACTCTGCTGGAAAAACCATCAGCACCAACTTCTACTGGATTCCGCAGCAACTGGCGGAGTTCGACTGGGAGAAGAGCACGTTCTTCACTACTCCCGCCAAGTATTCAGATATGACCGCTCTGGCTGCGTTGCCGCCGACCAACGTTGAATGGAACAGCCAAACCGAGCACATCGGTGACGAGGACATCGTCCATGTGACCTTGCGCAACCCGGGAAAGAACATTGCATTCCTCGTCCGCGCCGATCTGACGCGTGGTCGAACGGGCGATGATGTTGCTCCTGTCCTTTGGGACGACAATTACGTCTCTCTGCTACCTGGCGAATTGCGCACCATCTCTGCAACAATCCGCGCGCGTGACCTGGGAACAACAGTGCCGGTCGTGAAAATCAGCGGTTGGAATGTGAAGACAGCCACGCCATAGCGCAATCATGAGCAACAGCCCTGCAACCGCACAGTCGGGTGCGAGCGCTCCGTACCTGCGGCGGGTTCTCACGCTCTGGGACCTCGTCTTCTACGGTATCGTTCTCATCCAGCCGATCGCGCCGGTGCCGCTGTATGGCATCGCACAGAAGCTCTCGAATGGGCACTTCGCGACGATCATCCTGATCGCGATGTTCGCGATGATGATCACGGCCTTCAGCTATGGCCGCATGGCGACGCTCTATCCGGCAGCAGGATCGGCGTACACCTATGTGGGACGCGGTCTGAATCCCCATTTGGGATTTCTCGCCGGATGGGCGATGTTCCTCGATTATCTCTTGCAGCCTCTGATCAATACAGTCTGGATCTCGACTGCGCTGCACGAGCGCTACGTGAAGTCAGTACCATTCTTCGTCTGGGCGGCAATCATTGCTGGAATTATTACCATTTTGAATCTGCGCGGGATACGCTCATCGGCACGGGCGAATAAAGTCCTGCTCTTTCTTATGTTCGCAGTCGTCGGGTTCTTCATTGCGC
Organism: Terriglobales bacterium; assembly: GCA_035764005.1. Taxonomy (NCBI): domain Bacteria; kingdom Pseudomonadati; phylum Acidobacteriota; class Terriglobia; order Terriglobales; species Terriglobales bacterium. The sequence goes on along the minus strand of DASTZZ010000032.1, from coordinate 8,218 downwards.
TTGCCATCAAGTTCCTGTTTCGCGAGCAGGGACTGGCAGGCATGTTCTCGACTCGACCGTTCTACAATCCCAGCACATTCGACTCGCATCGCATCTGGAGTGCAACGTCTTTTGCTGCTCTCACCTATATTGGCTTCGACGGAGTCACGACGTTAGCTGAAGACGTGGAAAACCCCAAGCGTAACGTTCTGCTCGCCACGGTACTGGTGTGTGTGTTCACTGGAATATTTGGTGGGTTGCTCGTATATCTTGCGCAGATGGTTTGGCCGGACTGGCACACATTTTCCAATTTGGAAACGGCGTTCATGGATGTTTGCCAACGAGTCGGAGGCGTAGTCCTCTTCAATGCGATGGGAGCGATTCTCATCCTCGCAGCCTTCGGGAGCGGCTTAACCGGAGGACTTGGCGCGGCGCGGCTGCTATTCGGCATGGGACGCGACAACGTGCTGCCTCGCCGCCTGTTCGGATACTTGAGCCCCGGAAGCAGCACACCGACTTACAACATCCTCATCATCGGCGGGCTGACCTTTATTGGCGCGGTACTCCTTAACTCCATTGGAAATGCGTATGAGCACGCGGGTGAGCTTCTTAATTTCGGCGCGTTTCTCGCATTCATGGGAGTGAACTTCGCGACCTTCTGGCAGTTCGGTGTGCATCGGCGGGTCGGAGGAGCGCGACGAGTGCTGGCGGATATCGTGCTGCCTTTCGGCGGCTTCATCTTTTGCGGGCTGATCTGGTGGAACCTGAACACGCTCGCAAAAGTAGTTGGCGGCATCTGGTTCCTCGTCGGGCTAATCTACGTGGGCATCACCACGCGAGGATTCCGGCAGGCTCCTGCGATGATCGATTTCAGCGAATCCTAGTCGGGTCCAAAAGACGGGCGGCGTCGTTACGCCGTTTCATTCAGGGATTCGGCGCTATTCCACTTCGCTTCACAATTTACAATTTAGGACTTCAAAGGAGCGAGCGCCGTGAAATGTCGCAAGCTGGGGCGTACGGGATTCGAAGTCAGTGAGATCGGGCACGGTCTTTGGGGCATGAGTGGCTGGAGCGGGTCCGAAGACCGCGAATCGCTGGATGCCCTCCAACTCTCCACCGACCTCGGCTGCAACTTCTTCGATACCGCTTGGGCCTACGGCGAAGGACACAGCGACGAGCTAATCGGCAAAATCCTGAAACAAAATCCGGGCAAGCCTCTGTATGTCGCCTCGAAGATACCCCCGAAAAACCGGAAATGGCCCGCTTCGAGCGAATACGCTTACGAGGATGTATTTCCCCGGCGGCACGTTCTCGATCATGCAGAAAAGATCCGCAAGGCGCTCGGGGTTGACACGATCGACCTGCTGCAGTTCCACGTTTGGGACGACACCTGGACCGACAAACCGGAATTTCGAGTAACAGTAGAAGAACTCAAGAGCAAGAAGCTTATTGCCCACTTTGGACTGAGCCTCAACCGCTGGGAGCCGGAGAACGGGTTGAAAGCTCTGCGGGCAGGCCTGGTTGATGCCGTGCAGGTAATTTACAACATCTTCGATCAAGCACCCGAGGACGAACTCTTCCCCGCATGTCGCGAGCTAAACGTCGGAGTCATCGCCCGCGTGCCGCTCGACGAGGGAAGTCTCGGCGGGAAGATGACCCTCGATACGAGATTCCCAGCGAGCGATTGGCGCGCAAGCTACTTCGGGCCTGAAAACCTGCCCGCCACGATCGAACGCGTCGAGCGCCTGAAACAATTGCTGCCGCCCGGAATGACGCTTCCCGAAATGGCGTTTCGCTTCATTCTTTCCCACCCTGTTGTGAGCACTACGATCCCTGGAATGCGCAAACAGGATCACGTGCGGCAGAACATCAGTTACAGCGACAAAGGCCCACTCTCGCGGGATCTGCTGCAGGAATTGCGCCAGCATCGCTGGGACCGCCGCCCTAAAAAATGGGCTGCATAAAAAAGCTGGTTGGAGTTGGCAGTCAACTTCACACCGCTTCCAAACTTTCAATAGAATCTCCGAATAGCGGGCGAATGGCTACACAGGCCAAAGTATGGGTCTCGACGATCGCGCTGACTTTCCTATGCGCCGCATCTGCGCTGGCTCAAAGCTCTAAGCCACAGCATGCGCACATCTCTCTGCTCGCGAGCCCATCTGATTCTTCGGGAACGCAGTGGATCGGACTGCGATTCCAGCTCGATCCCGGCTGGCACATTTACTGGACGAATCCCGGCGACTCCGGTGAACCGCCGAAGGTCATTTGGCATTTGCCTCCGGGGTTTCAAGCAGGAGACTTACAGTTCCCTGCTCCACATCGCATCGCTGACCATGGCATGACAGACTACGGATACGAGGGCGAGGCAGTATTGCTTTCCAAGCTCACGATTCCTGCCGGTGCAACGTCCAATCATCCTGAGATTGCCGCAGACGTGAGATATCTCGTCTGCCGCGAAGTTTGCATTCCCGCAAAGGATCGTGTGACGCTGAAGCTCGCTGACCAGAACGCCGGAACTGCAAGCCTGCTTCAGGCCGCTCAGGCGCGCTTGCCTGGTGACTTGCCTCATGGCGTACATGCGCGTGCGACAGCGGGAGCCGAAGCGTTCCTGCTCTCCATTGGCCCCAGTTCCCGGCTTGGGCACATTAACGATTTCATCCCCTCCGAAGAACAGGTGATCGACAATTCGTCAAAGCCTCAGATCACAAAATCGGGGGTAACAACGCAAATAAGGCTCAAGAAATCAGAGCAGCTGGATCAAGCCGTCCCGGAGGTGCGCGGTCTGCTTGTTACCAATGACAAGGCCTACAATGTCGTTGTGCCGGTGACCACAACCAAGGGTTCTCAGAAGACCTCTGCTCGAAAGCACAGTTAAAGGAGTACCGCCGCTATGAAGAGAACGCGTGTTTTCCTTCCCGTTTTAGCACTGTTCGCCCTTTCCGCGTTTGCAGTGAAGGTGGGCGATCAAGCTCCGGACTTTACCGGAACCGACAGCCACGGGCAGACACATAAGTTGTCTGACTACCGCGGAAAGTTCGTAGTTCTGGAATGGCACAACAACGACTGTCCCTTCACGAAGAAACATTACGAGAGCGGTAACATGCAGAAGCTGCAGCAGGAGTGGACGGGCAAAGGCGTGATCTGGCTCACCGTGATCTCCTCGTCGCCGGGCTCCCAAGGCTACGTTACCGCCGACCAGGAAAATGAATACCTGCAGAAGATGCATGCCGGTCCAACTGCAGCCATTCTCGATCCCAAAGGCGATATCGGACATCTCTATGGCGCGAAGACCACGCCGCACATGTTCGTGATTAACCCGCAGGGCCAAATCATCTACAACGGAGCGATCGACGATAAAGCAACCACCGATCTTTCCGATGTGAACGGCGCAAACAATTATGTCTCCGACGCTCTACAGGAAGCGATGTCGGGCAAAGCCGTAGCTGTGGCGACTACGCGTCCATATGGATGTTCGGTGAAGTACGCCGACTAAGCTCGCGGGCGGCTGATTTGAAGGGCGGCGCTCGGCTGCAGAGCGCCGCTTTGTTTTCTCCTCAAAAACTCCGACCAAAACTCGCTCCTCTCAACGGGGAGCATTGAAAAGTTCCCTTTCGTAACTGCCGGGATCGTCCTTTCTATTTATTGCCTGTGAGTTAATCGGCAATATTTCCACAGCACTCCTCCCCCAGCGTTCAAGCAAAAACGAGCAAAAGGACCCTGTACCCCTATGTTGAAGCGAAGTTCTGTTTTGGCACTCTTCATTGTCCTGATTGCGGCTTCGGCTTGCTTTGGCCAGTCGAATCCTTCGATCCAGTCGCTGCGTATCCCTGACAAGGGTTTCAGCTCGTACACCAGCCTATCGCAGAGCTATGACTCCTCCGCGAATTGGACGAGCACGATAGACTCAACCGTCAGCTATAGCTTCAACAAGGTGTTCGGAATTTCAGTGGGAGCGCCGTTCTATTTGGCCTACAACCAGCCGCTCTTCTCCGCCGGAACGACAACGCAGACGACCACAACAACTCAAACTGCGCCCATTTCGGGGTACAACGCCGTAGGCGATTTACGCATTGGCCTGCGTTTTGCAACGCCAACTCCAGTGCTGAAATATGTTGTGACCGTAACCGGAACTGCACCCACTGGCGACACTTCGCTCGGCCTCAGCACAGGACGCTTCACTGGAGATTTCAACAACCATCTGGAATTCGATCTGTGGCGCATTTCCCCACTGGTTGAGCTTGGACTGGCAAACACCAGCGCGCTCGTCAGCGCGGTTAAGCGTCCTTACACGACGTTGGGTATGTTGTCGCACTATAAGGCTGGATTGGGAATTCCGCTGGGCAAGCGGCTAAATTTCGAGTTTTCCGGCTATGAAAACCTGCCGCTCGGCCTGCAAAAACTGTACAGCGAGTTCAATCGCGGACCAGGCTCGATTCCAAGCAGCAACGGCAAGGGAAAATCGCAGCCGATCTACGAACAAGCTGCGGCGATAATCGGCAACGGTTTCACTGAAGACAACGGATTCAGCACCGGATTAAACGCCGATCTTGGCCGCCGGGTGGATATGGGGTTCACTTATGACCGCAGCGCCCGCCAGCAACTTGATACCATCGAATTCAGCATCGGCTTCCGTATCGGGCACGCGCCGGCACACTGATAACTGCGTGATCTAAACCGAACCACAAGAATTGCGGCTCGAAGCAACGCTTTCGAGCCGCGTTTCATTTGTGGAGCTATTGCGAAGTGCAGACCTCTCCGAGATAGTCACCGCTGGTTGTTCCTTCCACAGGATCGAAGTTTCCGCGCAACCGGATCTGTCCCGTCGCGTTCGCCATCGACCCGGTGCCGCCGGTGAAGGTGATCAGCGAAGCAAAGCCTCCCTTTCCGGGAGGTAGATCAATGGTTCCCGTGTCGGTACCGAAGAGCTGATCGCCATTCTTCAGTGAAACAATACTGTGGCCGGTGAAGAACATGATGGTTGGAACTTCCGGGTCGCCATTGGGAATGATCTTGTCCATGGTGAACCTGTACGTGCCTTGGACGCCGCCCCACACTCGTCCTGCGGTGCAAAGCGGGCCCGAACAGGTATCCGCCGGTTGCACTGTCGCTTCGAAGCTTCCCACTACGGGTTTACATTGTTGTGCGGCATTTGCGACACCTGCACAGCAGATCGCTAATACCACGAGAATCGCGGGCCGAAACGAAGTCATAGGTTTCCTCCGGTCGGGTGAACTGCACGTTTAAGACCCCTTCAATCTACGGAGCTGAGAGTCCCACAACCCAAGTGTTTTCCAGTAAAACAGTGAATAGCGCCTTGCCCGGTAATTAACCGATTGGTTAATCAAGAATCGCAAAGTGAACGAAGCTGTTCTTTAGAGTCAATTTCCCGAACACAAAGGGCGTCCATTTTCAAGAAAATCGGGGGTAATCGCCTGCTTATGAATTTGGCTATCGACCTGCAATGGCTCTTAGCGGCAGAGGTTCCCTCGTGAACCGGTTCAAGAATGGAACTGAGCCGGTCACACCATTCCGCCACGCGGGGAGTTACTACAATGGCGAAAATCATCGCATTTCAGGTTCCACCCAACCACAAAAGCCAGGAACACTGGGTCCCACCCCGATTGCGAGGACGAGTCATCGATTTCCAGACGCGATCCGAGTATCTGCAGCGAATGTTCGAGGAGCGACTGCGCGTAGTGTCAACCTTATCGCGCAACGCCGGATAAGTGCGCTCTAATCCGCGATCCCGACCTGGCTGAGGATGAATGCGTAATCGAATGCAGCTTCGTGCAGACGATCGTAGCGGCCCGACGCGCCGCCATGACCGGCTCCCATATTGGTCTTAAGCAGGAGCATCTTGTGATCGGTGCGCGTAGCGCGCATCTTGGCAACGTACTTCGCCGGCTCCCAGTACATTACCTGGCTGTCGTTGAACGAGGTCTTCACCAGAATATTGGGGTAGACCTTATTCTCGATATTGTCGTAAGGCGAGTACGTGAGCATGTAATCGAACGCAGGCTTCTCTTTGGGATTGCCCCATTCCTCGAACTCCGTGACCGTGAGCGGAAGCGACTCGTCGAGCATCGTGTTCATTACGTCGACAAACGGCACCTTCGCGATCACCGCTCTGAATAGATCCGGACGCATATTCGTGACGGCTCCCATTAGCAGACCTCCAGCACTCGCGCCTTCAATCACCAGCTTGTCTTTTGAACCGTAGCCCTTGCTCACGAGGTACTCAGCACAATCGATGAAATCAGTGAATGTGTTCTTCTTGCGCATCATGCGACCGTCGTCGTGCCAGGTCTTGCCCATTTCGCCGCCGCCGCGTGGATGCGCGATCGCGTACACAATGCCGCGATCGACCAGACTGAAGATATTCGAGTTGAAGCTGATGTCCACTGAAATCCCATACGAGCCGTAGGCATACAGATAAAGAGGACCGGTTCCGTCAAGCCTCCTGCCTTTCAAATAAACGATCGAAACTGGAATCTTGGTACCGTCCGAGGCCGGAGCAAAAATCTGCTCGACTTGGTAACGACTCCGATCAAAACCGCCGGGCACTTCCTTCTGCTTGAGCAATGTCGAGCCGCCCTTGGACATGTCGTACTCGAAGATCGATTGCGGCGTGACAAAGGATTGGTAGCTGTAGCGGAATTTCGTTGTGTCGTATTCCCGGTTTACGTAGGCTGCCGCCAGATAGGCCTGTTCCGGAAAGGGAATGCGATGAGAATGGCCGCTCGCAAGATCGGTGACGGAAATCTGGGGAAGCCCATGTTCGCGTTCGTAGGTGACACAGTAGTTGCGGAAGAAATCGGTGTCATCGAGCATTACGTCGGCGCGATGCGGAATCACCTCGCGCCAGTGCATGCGCTGCGGAGCGTTCACCGGCGCCTTCACCAGCCGGAAGTTTCGGCCAGCATCGTTTACGCGGATATAAAAGAATTCGCCATTGTGATCGGGATAGTATTCAATATCCTGCCGGCGCGGTTCGATCAGCTTCCAGTCTGCCCGCGGCTGATCGGCAGCAATGTACCGCGCCTCGCTTGTCGTATGGCTTCCCGAAATGAGAAACAAGTAGCCTTTGCTGCGCGTCCGAAATACTTCCACGCCGAAGCGCGCGTCCTTCTCTTCGTAGATAAGATCGTCAGTTCCAGTGGTTCCCACTGTATGCCGATAAAGCCTATATTGCCGCTTGGCTGAATCCTCGATCGTGTAGAAGAGCGTCTTATTGTCATTCGCCCACGCAACAGAGCCGGTCTTCTCGATGTGATCAGAAAGCAGTTTGCCGGTGCGGAGATCTTTGACCGCGAGCTTGTATTGCCGGAAGCCTGTGTCGTCGGTCGAGTATGCGAGCAGGTTGCCGTCGTCACTCACCTGATAGGCCGCCACCGCCATGAAGCTCTTCCCTTTTGCGAGTTCGTTCAAGTCGAGAACGATTTCCTCTGGAGCCTCCATGCTGCCTTTACGACGGCAGCGGATCGGATACTGCTTTCCCGCTTCGGTACGCGAGTAGTAGAAGTAATCGCCATATTTGTACGGAACCTCGACGTCGGTTTCCTTGATGCGACCGAGCATCTCGTCGTAAAGCGTTTTTTGCAGCGCCTCGGTCGGCTTCATCAGCGCGTCCGTATAAACGTTTTCGGCTTCCAGATACGCCTTCACGTCCGGATTGCTCTTATCGCGCAACCAAAAATAGTTATCGACTAATGTGCGCCCGTTGATTTCTGTGGTCTTCGGAATCTTCTGCGCGACTGGAGGAGCGGGTACGGCCGACGCAGTGTCGGCAGCTTCGAGCGGGAGCGTTGAGTAGGCCACAATTAAGACTACAAGAATCCCTGTACTCGCGAGGAGCTGCTTCATCCCGTTTTCAACCTTAAGAAGGTAAGTTGTTGTGCGCGGGCAGTATAGAGCCAAAGCTGCTTGCGGTCGGGTAGTTTTCTCAGTATCCCCGCGCGGAATCGCGGAACCCCGTGAATCTTGTCCAGTCAGAGCAGGCGACAAAAATGTTCTCCGGGCTTCCACTGTTCTCCTGAAACGGGGCTATAATTCCCGCAAATAGGGCCATTACTCCTACCAATGAGGCCCTATGCGGTTTGACCCGGCCAGAACGCTCCGGGCAACGAATTCGCGAACCAGATCGAACCCGGTCGAGGTGAATATGTCTGGACTATCGCCGATGATCATGTTGCTCATCCTGTGGGGCGGAATCACCCTGGTTTTGGTGGTTCTTCTCATT